>DAHXLC010000048.1 GCA_027371815.1 Candidatus Melainabacteria bacterium
CTGCTGGAGCAAAACCTTTACCTTTTTGGGTAATTAAATGCAGGAGTTTTGGTTTTTTAATGTCTTTAATGTTTTCTAATTCCCGGATTATAGCTTGAAGGTTATGCCCATCGGTAGGACCATAAAATTAATCGTTAATGACCCATCCGGAAAACTTGAAGAAGAAAAATCACTTGATTCTCGCCCCAGCGATGCTATAGCTTTAGCCTTACGAGCCAAAGCACCTATTTTTGTTTCAGCTCAGGTAATTGCGGAAGGAACAATACCAGCTGATTCCGAAAAAGACAAAGAAGAATCCCAGGAATTTAAAAAATTTATTGAAGGCCTTAAAGCTTCAGATTTTAATGTTGAGAAACCTGATTCACCTAACGAAAACCAGAAAAAACCCGAAAATGATAATTAAACTTCATTTACTATGCTTTATTTGACTTTGTTTTATCGCTTTACCAGTTTTAACCAAACGCTCTTTATTAAGTATAAAAAAGGCAACCGCAAATATAATCATTAACACGACGAAAAAATATAAAAAGGCCTCGACCTTATTGGCTGCATTTTTCCCTTTATTAAGCTGATTGGACTTTTTCAACGCCTGTTTTACGCAGTCATTGCCAATGTGCAAAGATATATTAGTCTGCGTACAGGACAGACATTTATTGGTAAAACAATACATGATTTTGCCACAATCGTTACATAAATAAACCCTGTCATTCATTTTAATTAAAACCTATTCGTTGAATTATATTTATAATTTATTAATCACCCTTATATTAGTAAAATACAATTTAATTTATATTATTATATTTTAATCTTAATTCTTATGAATAATTTTTAATACTTTATAATCCATAAATGAAATTTTCACCAAAATATCATTTTCACTTATAAGTTTAGGGTTATAGGTTATATCTATTTCAATTAAACTCCAGCCCGGCAACAAACCAACCCCTTGAGATGTAAGTGGACCGATGACTTTAACCTTTTCAATGCCAGTTACCAACTTAAAATAGTCTTCCATACTTTTTAAACACTGCTTGCAACCTTGCCCGCCAGCATTTATCACTAGTTGACGACTCTTGACCTCACTAAGCCTATATTCTTGAATCGGATTTTTGGCCAAAGCCAATAAATTCATTGACAAAATGCAACTTAACATAATTAGTATTTCAAATAAATATAAAAAAAATTGTTTTATCATAATAAATAAAGACTAAGGTTTCAAATTCGAGCTTATAATAATTCCGCAACTAAGTCCTTATAAAGTAAATATTACTTTCAATTTTATCATTAATTAGATTACCTATATTTCTATGTCCATTCCTAACCAAGCATTTAACAAAATCCTGCTTAAAGTTTCCAGTCCCCAAAACTTAAAAGAATTAAGCCTGGAACAACTAGAAACTTTAAGCAGCGAATTACGCGAAGCGATAATTTTAAATCTATCCAAAACTGGTGGTCATTTAGCTTCTAATTTAGGCATGATTGAAACAACGATTGCCTTACATTATGTTTTTAATTCTCCAACTGATAAATTAATTTTTGATGTTGGCCATCAATGTTATGCTCATAAATTATTAACCGGTAGGCAAAACTCTTTTAATACGCTTAGGCAATATAAAGGACTGAGTGGTTTTATCAACCCCAATGAAAGTGTTCATGATGCCTTTCTAGCGGGTCACAGCTCAACATCAATTTCGCTAGGCCTGGGCATGTCTATAGCTAGAGATATCCTTAATGAAGATCATAATATTGTAATAATTATTGGTGATGGTGGTCTAACTGGCGGTATGGCGCTAGAAGCCTTAAATCACTTAGGTCATATTCAAAAAAATGTTTTAATTATTCTAAACGATAATGAAATGTCCATTAGCAATAATATAGGTGGCATTTATCATTACATGAAAAGATTAAAGGAAACCTTTTTTTACAAAGATATTAAAGACAAAATTAATCTAATCGAGACCAATTTATCCGTCAATCATTTAAACCCCAATGTTTTAAACCTTATTCATAATGTCAAAGAGCAAGCCAGTCAACGGTTTGAAACACCAGGTATCGTTTTTGAAAAACTGGGGATTAATTATTATGGTCCTACCGATGGGCATAACCTTCAAGCTATAATCCGGGAATTAGAAAACATTAAAGACATTAAAAAACCAAAACTCCTGCATTTAATTACCCAAAAAGGTAAAGGTTTTGCTCCAGCAGAAGCTGATGCAATAAAATACCATGGTGTATCCTCATCATTTTTAAACAATCTGGACAGTAGTAAAACCGACAAGATTGAACCAGATTATAAGCCAAAAACCTCTACTTATTCAGATATTTTTGCCCAAACCCTAATTGAATTAGCCCAAATTGAACCCAATATGGTTGCTTTAACACCTGCTACAGCAGAAGGCAGTGGCTTAGTTAAATTTGGTAATTTATACCCCAAGCGATTTTTTGATGTAGCCATCTGTGAACAACATGCCGTAACCTGTGCCGCTGGAATGGCTAAAGCCGGGCTTAAACCTATAGTTTCAATTTACTCAACTTTTCTACAAAGAGCTATTGATCAAATCATTCATGATGTAGCCATTTTAAATCTCAACGTCTTATTCTGCATAGACAGAGCTGGCCTAGTTGAAGATGGTGAAACACATCAAGGCGCTTTTGATATTAGCTTACTAAGAACAATACCTAATCTTAAAATATTGGCGCCCAAAGATGCCAACGAATTAAAAGATATGATTTATACAGCACTTGCTTCAAAACAGATTAATGGTCCTATTGCAATAAGATACCCTCGGGATAAGGCTTATAACTTTACGACTAATTCGAACAACCATGAGTTTAAATTAATTGATTTCACCAAATGGGAATACCTCCACAAAGCCAAGAATCATAAAGTTGTGGTCTTAGCTACCGGATCCATGATTGAACAATTAGAACCTGGCTTTAAAACCAATTCTCATCTGACTAATTATGCCAGCCTGGTAAATGCTCGCTGTCTAAAACCTTTAGATCATAACTTGCTTAAATTACTCCTCAACGACCATAATATCCAAACTATCGTTACAGTTGAAGAAGGTGCTTTAAGTGGCGGTTTTGGCAGTTCGGTTTTAGAGTGGTATCACAATCAGGAAAACGAAATCGAGACCTACACAGCAAATTTACCAGTCAAAACCAGAATCAATTTTCCGAGGATCGTTAACATTGGTCTAAAAGATACTTTTATCGAACATGGGCAACGATCAATTTTATTAGATCAAAATGGCTTAAATAGCCACAAACTAATTAAACGCATTGAACAGCTTATATTGTCAAGTTTCACTAAGACACCTAATAGCGTAGAATTTTTAAGTCAAGTTTAACGAATTGTATTACGTTGCAGTTTTACAAGACCCAGTCTAAGTTTGACCCAGTGTCTGTAGAAGTAATTGTACTCAATTTAAGTCAAATTAAATTTTAGTTAGGCTAGACCTATTCTAAACCATGTTTGATAAAATAACTGGCAATACCAAAGGCAACAGCAACATTTAAAGACTCTTTAATCCCGGACATTGATAAACTGACGGTAATATCGCAGGCGGCTAATACCTGTGGTGAAACACCCGTAACTTCATTGCCAACCACCAAACACAGGGGTGTTCTAATCAGTTTTTTACTAATAGCCTCATTAAGTAAAATACTGGTAGCCTGCTTTTCTAATGCCACCATATACACACCTTGTTTTTGCAACATATCCACAGTTTCTTGCGTGTTTTTATGATATTGCCATAAAACACTTTCTTGTGCGCCTAAACTGGTTTTGGTAATTTCCTTGCGCGGCGGATATCCGGTGAATCCACATAAATATAACTGAGTAAAGCCAGCTCCATCAGCAGAACGAAAAATCGAGCCAACATTATAAAGACTACGGATATTTTCTAAAAGCGCTGTAAATTTTTCTTGTTTACCCATAATCACCATCACCAATTTACCCGTATTACTGATCTTAGTATTCGAAAATTAGCTTTTACTGTTTAAATTAATAAGCATAATTAACTATTTAAATAACGTTAC
>DAHXLC010000002.1 GCA_027371815.1 Candidatus Melainabacteria bacterium
TAAATAATTTTCATTTATTGTCAAGATAAAAATTATAGTTTAGGCAGCATTATTTTGTTTGGTAATTTTGCTCAAACAATTTGAATTCATTAATAAAACCCGACTTTTATTTAATAGTCTGGTAATTAGCCAGTCTAATCGCATTAAAGTAGTAGGTAATGCATTTAATAATATTGATTTATTAGCTAATCTTAAACAACTGGATCCTGACATAATTTTACTGGATAATGATTCCTGTTCTCAAATTGATGGTTTAGAAAATTGTTTGAATCAATTAAATTTTTGGGGCTTTTATCCAAAAGTGTTATATATGCATGAATTTTCCAAAACTAATATGGACAGTTTCATAAACTCGGATAGTTTGCAAAGTTATAATTTGTCGGTAATGAAACTGGTTCAGGTTTTATTAATGAATTCAAATTGTTTGAGCAAAATTACCAAACAAAATAATGCTGCCTAAACTATAATTTTTATCTTGACAATAAATGAAAATTATTTAATACTTAGATAATATAAGTTACTAAATTTTGTTTAAGTTTCATGAGTTTTATTTGTTTTTTACCTTGGCTTGATTGTAAAGTTTTTGATTATGGTAATTGGTTTTATCTGATTGCTGCTGGAGCTTTATTAGCCTGTATTTGTCTTTATCGTGGGGCTTTGAAAAAAAATCCTAATAAGGATTTTGCGGTTTTAGATAATGAAACTAATACCCGTGAAATTTATCAGAAGGCTTTTAAAGCTTTAAGGGAAAGCGCAAATGAATCTGCTGAATATCAAAGTTATGATTTAGTGGATATTCTTGAATCAGAAATTGAAGTAAGTAATCTAAGCGTAATATTATTTGCAAAATACTATTTTGGAATCTAAATGTTATATGGTTATTAAAACAAAAATTACACAATCAAAGAATATTGATTCAAGTTTTGGTATTTTAACTTTTGGTAATATTGAGTTGTCTATCCGTCAGCTGTTACTATTTCTTGGCTTAGTTATCTTTTTAGGCGGGATTTTTTTAACTACTCAATATGGTCTTAATTCATTTATTATTACGATTTCTTTCTTTATTTTATTGCAACTCTTAGCTTTAATGGCCTCTAGTATTCCCATCTCTTTGTCTTTATTCTTGGTAATGGCTGGAGGTTATCTGGCGATTTTCCCGTATACTTTTGCTTTGTTGATTTTTAGTAATAACCTGAGCCATAATTTTTTTGTTCAATTCCTTTATTTGATTTTTGAAATAAGTTGTTTGGCTGTGCCTGGACTGTTTATTATTTTTAAAAGTAAAAATTTTACACTTTATACTTTAGGTAATCTTGATTTCATTTTAATGAATATTTATACTGCCTTAGGCTATAATTTTGTAGTTAATGCCTTGATAAATAATCCTTACATGTTTCCGGGCTTTAGAATAATTGGTAATTATTCTATTTTTGGCCCAATGATTTGGTCTATTTATATTGGTTTTTTGGTCTCTTTAATAATTAATTATAAGGACAGTAATAAGAAATTTATTGTTGCTATAGTAATAATAACAATATTAGATTTAGTAATTAGTATGTTAGTTACCAGTAAGGCTATTACTAATTACTTAAATTATTTGGGTTTATTAACCTTAAATGGTTTTATTTTTGCCTTAATCGGTTTTAGTATATTAATAATCGCTATCGTATGGGATCGTAATATTATTAAATTTACTAATGAGACGATAAAGCTTAATTTAAATTTTAGGCTTAGTTTAATTGACAAATATTATTATACTTTGTTAAATCGCCGTTTAAACTATGCCTTTTATCGATTGTATAACAGTATCAATAATAAGCAACAATTAAAATTGAATTTAATTGTTGCTATACTATTAGATTCAGTTATTAATTATCAGGATTATACTTTATCAACTTCAATAGCTCAAGGCGAAAGTAAAAATAATGTTGATACCGCTCGACCAGATTTTATTAATGACAATGGCCAGTTAGTTGTTACTAATCAGATATCTTTGCCAAAGAATATTGTAACTGGCAGTGGTTTACCAGATGAATATAAGTTGTTAAGGTTTATCTCTAGCGGTGGCATGGGGATAATTTATGAAGTTGAAAATACTTTAAACCACCAATTTTATGCGGCCAAATTACTGCATCCTAAGGCCTTTCATGAAATACGC
>DAHXLC010000005.1 GCA_027371815.1 Candidatus Melainabacteria bacterium
TTTATTTATTGATGCCTGCGAATTGGTTATTGATAAAGATGCTGGATTATTGTCAAGCTTAGAAGAATGGTATAAAATGATTTTAGAGGAAAAGGGTATCATGGATCCTGTTTTTGAGGTTAATAAAGAAATGATTAAAACGCGCAAAAAATTAATTAATAATATTTTTGAAGAGGCTAGGTTAAAAGGTTTAGCTGAAGGTAAGGCTGAAGGCAAGGCTGAAGGCAAGGCTGAAGGTAAGGCTGAAGGCAAGGCTGAAGGCAAGGCTGAAGGTCAAATTAATGTGTTGTTAAAACAACTTCAGTTTAAATTTGGTTCCATAGATGCCGCCATTGAAAGTAGAATTAGATGTGCCACAAAAGAAGAGTTGGATAAATGGATTATTAAATTATTAAGTGAAAATACCATTAAAGATATTATTGGTTAATCGTTTAATAATTGATTCTTTAATCTTAATTAAATTCTGTCAAATAAGCTAATGTAATACTGACTAGGGTTTGCAGATTTAGGTATATATTTTTGGACTTCCCAGTCAAATATGATTTTATTGATTAGTAACGGCTAACGTAAATTACCATGTAATTACTGAGCCTGCGCCTTATCTTCTTGAACACTTATGGAAATTATCAAGTAAACCAAAGTTAAGCTAAAACACATGAGCATGGAATAATAACTTGGGATATTAATGTGAAATGTTTTGATAAATGAATCTAGTACTAATCCTGGTGTCATTGAAATTACTGAAAGTCTTACTAAGGCATCGAATTTTAAAGGTTTTCTTGCTATTAGGGAAATGACATAAGCTAAGAATGAATAGAGTATTGATTGGAATATGCAGATAATTATGCAGATGGGATAAAATACCATAAAAGCAACTGGTGGTATCATTAATGTAAACATGTTAATAGCGTCAAGAAGACTTTTTTGATCGAGATTGCCATCACTTTCCCACTGTATAGTAAAAACTCTTGTCGTTACATAGTTTTTCTGGTTGATATCATTACCAAATGGATCGGGATAATTAATATGGCAAAAATGAGGTGATAGCTGAATAATAGGGCTTAATCTTGTGTCATACTTGTCGGTAGTGGTATCAATATAAATATAGCAACGCTGAGAATGAGGGATATTAATTATAATTGGGCTAGGTTGATTAATATGTAAAACTTTGTTGGTAACTTTAAGATCGGGGATTTGCTTAGCTATAGGAATAAAGACTTTTTTTATTGTGGATATGTTTAGTAGGGAATAATTCAAAACGGCCAAAATATTTATAAAAAACAAAAGACTTGCTAGATAAATATAAGCACACCCTGACCAGCTATTGACAACATCGGTGTAAAAACGACAATTATAGAAGGCTAGATAAACAGCTTTCCATGGTTTAAATAAAAGCGTACTTTGATTTGAATCCATTTAAGATTTTTAATTAATTGATAAAATTTAAAATTTAAAAATTTATTATACTAAAAATTAGCAAATAAAAACTGAAAGCAAACTTTATTTAAAAGCAAATTGTTTTCAATAGTTAATATTAGTAATTTGATTACTTCATTATTAATCTAACTGTTTTTAACTAAAGGTAATAAATTCCAAATCTGTTAAACTTACCCAAGTTCCAAGCTAGGTCGGTTGAATCTCTTAAGTTTAAAGGAAATCAGCCAATATTTATTTGTTACTGGCGTACTTCTCTTGAAGCCAAGTTATATTGCCCTGATTTGTTGTTGGATTAATATGATTCAGAATTAACGGATCGCTAATTAGTTTATGCTTATTAAGCGATAGTTTGTGTAAGTCCAGTGCTAGAATATTCTGGGCTTGATCGGTTGATATTGTTGAACTACCTTGATTGAAAATTTTTGTATTATTTTTAACTTTTTTAAAACGTAAATCAACTAGTTTTTTTCGGGTCTGTTGTAATTCATCCCAGTTTATTTCCGAATCACTATTACATTTAGTCATATTTTTTAAGCTGAATAAAGTGCGATAATAAAACCAATTTACGGCTTTGCCTATATTAGTAAACATAATTTAACCTCTTTATCTAAAATTTTTATTCGTTTTTAAAATTTACTTAAACTTGAGTTGGAATTTTTCCATTACTCTAAGGTTAAGACTATCATTTAATTTATATTAGTCAAATGAAATTAATACTCCTTGGGGGCACATAAGTTTAAATGATCAAAAGCGTTTTGAATTTAAACCGCTTGATAAATCAAGCCTAGAGC
>DAHXLC010000039.1 GCA_027371815.1 Candidatus Melainabacteria bacterium
ACGCAATGAGCATGATTTGTTATTTTCGCGCATTAAATCAGAATTGGCAAATATTCATACGGAATGTGAAGAAAAAATGGAAAAATTAATGGCTTTTGCTAATGAAAAGCTTGATTCAGTAACTTCGGACACTGAAAAAGAAATTATGGATTTTCAACAAAAATATTCCATAGAGTTATTGAACGTTGCCAATAGTGCTAAGAACGATGTTAATAATTCAGTAAATGAATTAGTTGATTTGATCTATAAATATAAAGAAGCTGCTTTAAAGCTTATGCATGATTAGACAATTTGATTTTTTATCGCACATTTTAATGGAAAATATAATATGAGTTCAATCTTAAGACAAATTATTTTAAAAACTAGTGATGTAAATAAATTCGTAAAAAAATATAAAGTAACTTCTAGTGTTACTCCTGAGGAATGGGCTAGAAGTATTGAAAGCTCTTTATTTCCTGGTGTTTTAGTCTTTTCACTAGAATTTTCGAGTTCAGCATCATCTGGCTTATTGCTTATTCAGAAAAAAGACAGTGATAACAGTGAGCCTTTCTATCGTGTTAAAGATTTATCAATTGTGGTTCAGCATGATAATGGAAAAGCGTTAGTGGTATTTTTAACTAATAATGCCTTTGAGTTGAGATTTCTAGAACCGTTATTGATAAAAGAAGCTAGAAAAGCAATACTTGATGATAAGGAATTTAATTACATTATCGCTAGACCTAGTGATTCTTTAAAGCCTGCTGCTCTTGAAGCCTTATCGCTGTTGTCAACTAATTATGCTCAAGGAGGGTCGCGTCGAGGTTTTACCAATGCCAATAATCCTAATTTAAATGAACCAGGATTAACATTGTTATCATTTTTAGGTTTTACCTTTCCCAGCCAGTCGACAAGTGGTTTAATTAAACAGGTATTAGATCTTGGTCTGGTTGCCCAAATGATTTGTGGTATTGATACTAAATTGGATGAAAAAGCAGGAAATAATAATTATTATGCAATTTTTACTGATAGTGGGATTAATGATTTAAGTAAAGAAAATCAGGGTGATTCGCCAACTATTTTTTCTCAATCGCGAATGAATCAAGAACCAGCTAGTGTCCAACCGGCAAATTTAGTACCAAATAATGAAATCAATAATTCTCGTGAAGAAAGTACTAATATTTTGTCTGCGTCTATAGATAATTCAGCCAATATAGGCTTTGAACACCCAGCTGCTAGTGGAGGAGTTAAGCCAAAATTTCCGGATGATTTTATCGAGATTCAAACTGAAGCTAAAACTGGCTTTGAACATCCAGCTGCTAGTGGAGGAGTTAAGCCAAAATTTCCGGATGACTTTATCGAAATTCAAACTGAAGTTAATGAAGAATCTGAACGGATAGCTAGTCATAATCTAAGTAATTCAAATCTTGAAATTCAGCAATTATCTTCAACTGAAATTATTCAAGTTGGATTAGAGGCTATGGGTTCAGATTCAAGTTCAGTTAGCAATTCTGTGTCTGCTAATCCTGATAGTGTAAGTGATTATTCTGCTACTACAGATTTGCATCAACCCGCTAATATTTCTTCGAATCATGAAATTATCCAGGATTCAGTAGAGGCTTCAATTTTAGTTGATAATGATTTGAATATGTCAGTTAATTCAAGCCAAAAGAAAAACCTTGAGACAAAAGTAGAAAATTCTGATGATTTATTGACATTAGTATTTGATACCGTTGATGAAAACAGTGTAAGTCAAATGGATGATAGTAATATCATTGCTCCACCTGATTTTTCTGATAATCCTTTGAATAAGAATGCAATAGTTGGTTCTGAGAATGAATTAGCTGGTTCAATTTCTAGTAATTCACTCTTTGGTAAAATGGCTTCTAGGCTTTCTGATCCTAAAATCAGAACTAGTGTTACTGATTTGTCAAGCAATAACAATGAAATAGTTAATCAGGAACATACCCAGTCATCGATTAAACAAGATAGCCCCGTATACGACTTTAATACCAGTAGTAACAATGAAATAGTTAATCAGGAATATACTCAGTCGTCGATTAAACAAGATAGCCCCGTATACGACTTTAATACCAGTAGTAACAATGAA
>DAHXLC010000042.1 GCA_027371815.1 Candidatus Melainabacteria bacterium
TTTAAATCTGGAAAGTGTTTAAGCAACGCAATAGCTATAGCACCGCTACCAATACCAATTTCCAATAAATTCAGATTAGGGGTTTTTAAGGAGTTAATAATATTAATTACCTGGAAAACTAATGCTAAAGTATCACTTCGAGGAATAAATACCCCTTGGGTAAGCTTTAATTTTAATTCACCAAAATAGGCATAACCTAAAACATATTGTAAGGGAACAAAGGTTAGCCGTTTATTTAAAATGGTGGTTAAGCGTATTTCTTGCTCCAGGCTTAAGTTTAAATCATCTTTTAAAATTAACAGATTTAATTGAAGGCCAATTAAATCTTCAATAATTAAATTAACCTGGGTTTCTAATTCGGTTTCATCAAGGTCAAGAGGTTTTAAGCGGTTTTTAATCTGTCTTTTTAAATTATAATAATTCATTACTATTGTTGTACAAGATTTATGATAATTCTAAAGATTGTTCGAGTAATAATTTTTGTTCTTCAATAGCACTTGATTCAATTAACTTCTCTAAATCACCTTCAAGAATTTGCTCGAGACTAAAATTTTGATT
Source organism: Candidatus Melainabacteria bacterium (assembly GCA_027371815.1). Classification (GTDB taxonomy): domain Bacteria; phylum Cyanobacteriota; class Vampirovibrionia; order Obscuribacterales; family JAKAZS01; genus JAKAZS01. Next base: position 559 of record DAHXLC010000042.1, read on the forward strand.
GAGGCGATGATCCGTTACCCGATTGTCTTTGTAATTATAGGTACGAATTTTTTCTGATCGATCACCGGTACCTACTTGTTGGCGTCTTTCATCCATAATGGCTCTTTGTCTAGCTTCTAATTCCATTTTATATAATTTGGCGCGTAAAATCTGTTTGGCTCGCTCTTTGTTTTGTAGTTGCGATCGTTCTTCGGAACAGGCAACCATAAGGCCACTTGGTTTATGGACAATGCGCACGGCTGTTTCAACTTTATTGACATTTTGCCCACCAGCTCCACCTGAACGCATTGTCGAAATTTCTAAATCCTTTTCATCAAGGTTTACTTCTACATCGTCTACTTCTGGCATAACTGCTACGGTAGCGGTAGAAGTATGAACGCGACCAGAAGCTTCAGTAACCGGAACACGTTGAACTCTGTGAACGCCAGATTCGTACTTAAATTTAGCATAGGCTCCATCGCCTTTTATACTAACAATAACTTCTTTATACCCACCGGATGGACCATCACTGTAACTAACTATTTGTGCCTGCCAATTCATTCGGTCACTGAATTTTAAATAGGTTTTCAGTAAATCACCGGCAAATATGGAAGCTTCATCACCACCAGTACCTGCTCTTATTTCTACCATAATATCTTTATCATCATTAGGATCTCTAGGTAGTAAGAGTAATTTTAAGTCCTGTTCAAGCTTTTGATACTCATTATTTAAGGTGTCGAATTCTGATTTGGCTAATTCTTGTAATTCTAAATCAGTCTCATTCTTAATAATTTCCTGAGTCTGAATCATTTCTTTTTTAAGCAATTTAAAGCGTTGAAACTTATCATTGGTCTCTTGAAGATGCCTACGAGCTTTAGTTAGCCGCTTATACGTTTCGATGTCATTAATTATGGTAAGATCTGATAATTTATCTTCAAGATCATGATAATTTTTTTCAATATCTTCGAGTTTTTCGTAAAATTTATCCATAAATATTTTTGCTCAAGATAATAAAGGATGTAGGTGGTTAAGATTAAATTCGGAGAGGGAGGGATTCGAACCCTCGCTGCGCTTTTAACACAGACAGTCTTTCCAGGACTGCACGTTAGACCACTCCGACACCTCTCCCCAAATATTTATTAACATAGTTTACCGTAAAATGATTAAAGTACAAGTAAGTTGATTTAAAAAATTAAGAAAACGCCTTAATAATTTCACAAAAATCTTGAGCGATTAAACTAGCTCCACCAACTAGGGCTCCATCAATGTCACTTTGTCGGCTTAATTCTTCAGCATTAGAACCTTTAACTGAACCCCCATAGAGAATAGAGATAGAATCAGCAATTTTACTATCACTGTCCTTGAAATGCTGAGAAACAGTAAAACGAATGAGTTTAATGACCCGATTAGCTTCACTAGCTTCACATACTTTTCCGGTTCCAATTGCCCAGACAGGCTCATAAGCAATAATAAATTTGTTGGTTAAAGATGCGGCACTTATACCATTTAAACTAGCCACAATTTGCCTCTTTACTACTTGATCGGTTAAATCAGCTTCGCGTTCATCTAAACTTTCACCAACACATAATATTGGCGTTAAGTTATGGCTTAAGGCTTTGATTAATTTAAGATTTACAGTGGCATTACTTTCATTAAATAACTGACGTCGTTCGCTGTGACCAATTAATACATATTTGACACCTAAATCATTTAGCATAAGTGGTGAAATTTCTCCAGTAAAGGCACCTTTATCTTCAAAGTACATGTTTTGGGCACCGGTGCCCATTTGATACTGGTTTTTTTCAATAATAAGGCTTATGGGAAAAATGTGGGTAAAAGGTGGAACAAGTAAGACTTTACAACTTGAATTAGCTTTTATATGTTCACCAATAATAGTTACTAGGCTTTGTGACTCTTCAAGATTGGCATGCATTTTCCAATTACCAGCAACAATTTTTTGTCGGACTTCCAATTTAGATATCTCCTTTAAGTTAAATCTAATTATTCTAAAGTAAAAAAACCTTAAATTATATTTTATTCAATTTAGTTAATTTTAAGGATAATTCAGTAAAAATGTGGCAAAAAATAAAGTTAAGTTAATAAATTTCCAATTAATTTTTAAGCAAATTTAATTTCGTCGCCCATAAGAATTAAATCAGCTTTTTCGCGCATGGGTTCAACATACCGAGAATAGGCTTCTTCAACGTTTAAACTATAAGCAATAGTCTCTAAGGTTGATCGACCACGATCAACATCACGTCTTATTCTACGTGCCATTCTTTGATCAATGGGGGTATCAATAAATATTTTTAAAGTTGCAATATCACTTACAGGACGATGAAAGGCAAATATACCTTCAACTATGACAATTTTTTTGGGACTGGCTGGAATTATCTGACTACCTATTGTTTTGCAAGTCTTGATATCATAAACTGGCACAATGACATCCTGTCCTTGGGCTAACTGCTGACAAGCTTTGGCGCAAGAGTCTAGATCAACAGCACTAGGATGGTCAAAGTCTGCCTTGCCATTGACAAAAATTTCCAGGTCTTCAATATTTTTATAAAAGCTATCGGTAGACACAATAGCTGCACCAACAAATTTATGCGCTAAAGTAGATTTACCCGATCCAGAGCCACCGCAAATCGCAATTATTTGTGATTTTATGGACATAAGACCTCTATGCGAAAAGAATTGATATTTGCTTGAAGCGACATTGATTTAGCTCGATAATAGAATTAATCTTTGTTTATATTAAATAATTGGAACAAGTTGAAGATAAATAGCATCTTTACAAAATAGTAAATAAAACTTAGTAAGTTTTTCTCAATTAAATTAAATTTTACATAATTTAGCAATTTATAACGTATTTTATTTCGGTAAACAAGTAATATTTAATTTATTAATTAGACTATAAAATATTATTTAATAAAATGCAATTAAATCAGGTAATAAACTTTGTCGTTAAAAACAGCCAAGGTTCTAATATAGAAAGAGTTCTCTTCGATAGACCTAGTTTTATTAAAACGGTGTTAAGTTCAGCTTATCTGCCAGTGATTATCGGACTGGTTATAATCTGTTTAACCTATAAATTAGGTAATCAGCTGTTAACTGGTGAAATCCGCGATCAAAACATTGTCAAATTGGATGCTCAAACAATTCCTTTGGCTTTGAATAAAGAAATTAAAGAATATTGCGAACCTTTAAATGATTTTATCCTTGATTTTAAAGTAAATTCAATTGATGATATTCCTATTGAAAAACTAGCTCGAGCATTTTTACCGGTTTTGTCTTTAA
>DAHXLC010000052.1 GCA_027371815.1 Candidatus Melainabacteria bacterium
TATTCTTAACGAATATATCAATTAAAAATTTAGTTATAAAAACTTAGCCTAAGTATATAAATTTTATGATTTAATTAAACAAATTAAGTAAAATAAGTTTTAAAATTAATTTTATAATTACGAAGGTTGCCAATATGTCATATCATAAAGTATCAGGTCTAGAGTTATTTTTAAGCAAAACAACAATTGCTATTTTGCCAAGCTTAACCATTTTCCTCTGTTCAGCACTAGGCGGAATGGCAAAAGTTAACCAGACTGAGCCGAATACTCCCATTAATATCGTAACCAAGAAGAATGACAAAAAGACTAAAACTGACCAAAAAAATTCTAGCCCAGAAAGCAAAGTCAGTAAAGAAAAACCAGTAATTATCCCTAAAGATACAATTGATATTGACTGTGTGGAAATGGTCAATGATCCCAAAAAATACTTGAATAAACATGTTCGTTTCAAAACCAGGTTTTATGCCTTTACGAGCTTAGCGCTTGATTATAAGCCAGCAATGCGATCTTCAAAAGATTATTTATCTATTTTAGTGTTACGCCCTGATTGTCATACCCCTTTATCAGAATTAAAGCTTGCCGTGCCAATGTCTAAAGACAATACTACTTTTAACAAAATGCTTGGGACTTTAAAAGATGGCGATAAGATTGAAATAGTCGGGACACAATTCTCTATGGCTCTTGGCGATCCCTGGGTCGATGTAATTGATTTAAAACGACTAGAACCACCTAAAGTTGATAAAGATGACGAAGAAAGCGAAGTAACTGATTCGGATGATTTAGAAAAGAAAAAGGATATTAAGCCTAAAGATAAAGATAAACTTCCACCAGAATATAATGGAATTAAGAAATAATTATTAAGGAAATCACCATGTCAGTATCAGATAGTCAAGCACAATTGCAAAATTTATTAGGTTCTTTTAATGGCCAGCATGGCATTATGGGATCTATGTTAATTGCTAAAAGTGGTGAGGTATATGGTTCATCTTTGCCACCCAATATTGATATTGGCACAATCGGCGCCTTAAGTGGTACATTATTTGCGAATAATGATGTTTCCATTCAAAAAATGAATCGGGGACAATTGCATCAAATGACATTATTGACGGATCAGGTAATTTTACACTTTTATCAGATTAAAGACTTCTTGTTAATGGTTATAACTTCTAAAGGACAAAGAATTAATCTTGAAGGACTTATTAAATTAGTTGAAGAACGAGCTCAACAAATCAGTCCACTCTTACCTTAAAACTTTACGACCGATACTATTGACATGCATTTAAAAAATCTTATGTAAAAATTTTTAAAATGCTATAAAATTAAGTATACTTAATGAGTTTTGCTAATTCAATTATTATGATTAAATTTAAACCGTTAATAGTTTATTCATTAGTTTCTATAATACTAACTAATCCTATTTTGGCCGCTCGCTATATTGATTTAGAAAATAATTGGGCCCAAAAATATATTAATTTTTTAAGTGATGAAAATATTCTACTACCCCAAAAAGATGGTCGTTTTAATCCAGACAAACCCTTAACTAGAGCTGATTTTGTTACCTGGTTGGTAAAATTATTAGGTTTAGAAAACGAGCCTTATCCAAATAAACCACCTTATAAAGATGTAAATCCGACTGACTGGTACTACAAATATGTTGAAATCGCACGTCAAAGTAATTTAATTTCAGGCTATGCTGATGGTTTTCGTCCTTTACAATATATGACTAAGGGTGAAATGCTTTTAATTATTACTCGTTACCTCCCCCAACCAACAATTAGTACCAAAGAACAAGACGAAATACTTGACAGTTTTACTGATAAAGCACTGATACCGGCTTGGTCGCTAACTAGCATAGCTCAAGCATATAAAGATGGGATTTTAGTTAACTATCCCGATAGTGATAAAGTTAATGCCTTAAAACTTATAGATAAAGCTAATGCAGCTGCCATTTTTTATAAACTGGATCGTTATTTAACTAAACAGGAAATTAATAATGCCATTAAACCACGTAAGAAATTACCACCAAATTTAGCCCAAAATGATTTGCCCCCAAATTTTCCAAATCAGCATAATTATAATCAAAATAATTTCGATAATACTAATTCCAGTCAAACTAACTTCC
>DAHXLC010000057.1 GCA_027371815.1 Candidatus Melainabacteria bacterium
CTTTTTGACTAGGAACAACCGCCCGAGTTGATACCACTGTCGACAACGTTTTTTCTGGTAAAGTTGCAATAACGCGAACAAATTCTCCTGGCCATAACTGCAAATCTTTATTGGGAAAAGTAGCTCTAAGTCTTATCGTACCGGTAGTCTTATCAACTGTATTATCAATAAATGAAACGATGCCACCACTTAGCTTTTCTTTAATATTACCATTAATTAAAACTTCGACAGACAACGATCCCATTTTAGATGCGGTCATAACTTTTTGCAAATATTGCTCAGGAATTGAAAACGTGACGTAGATAGGTTTAACTTCATAAATAACGACCAATGATGTTGTATCATTAGCTTTAACAACATTACCTTCATAAACATTTAACGCACCAGTTCGACCGGCTATTGGTGAATAAATTTTAGTATAGCCTAATTGAATTCGAGAAGTTTCAGCTAAGGCTTTATCTGATTCTAAAGTTGCTTTTGCCTGTTCGATTGAAGCCATATCTGTATCAATTACCGCCTGAGCATTTTGAATAGCCGCATAATCCGATTCAATTGAGGCTTTAATACTATCAAGATTAGTTTTCATTTGATCATATTGTTCATTGGAAACAGCTCCTTCCTTTGCTAATTGCCAATAGCGTTTAACTTCCGCCTCATCATAAGCCAACTGGGCATTGTCTTTATGACAATTAGCCTTAGCTTGGTCTAATGCAGCCTTATCTTTATTCAAACCACTTATTGCAGCCTTAATATTAGACTTATCTTTGTCAATATTAGCCAAAGCCTGATCAAGATTAGCTTTATAAGATCGGGAATCAATTTCAAAAATCAATTGACCACGTTTGACATAATCACCTTGTTTAAAATTAACTTTCGTTAAAATACCACCAACTTGAGCAACCACATTAACCACTGAATAAGCCTCAACATTGCCAATATTATATATCGAGGTAGGAATGGATAACTCTTGAGTCAATCCTGCTACAACCGGAACAATGGCTTTAGTCAAGTCTTTAGTTTCGGTCTTAACTTGAGGTTTAAATAGCCAATAAAAACCATAACCGACAAGGAGTAACAAGACTAGAACCACTAACAAGGGGATTAATTTAGGGGTCTTGTTACTTTCTGAATTAGGGGACAGGTTAAGATTATTAATTGGGCTTTCTTGACTTTTATACATAGAAATTGAATATTATCGCCAATGAGATTTGTTACTTTAAAGTTACTTTAATTATTAATTTTTAAAATAATTATCAATATATCACAATATAATAATTATCCTACATGATAAAACTTGTTGCTGGATAAATTTGTGTAGATTAAACATATTATATTTATCAATTATTAAGTTAAACAAACATCGTTACTAGTTTAAATTTTGGTTTATGAATCAACTAAACTTATCCAAAAATACTGAAAAAAAACTAATTAATACTTTTAGTTATCAAACTTTTGCCCAAAAACTTTTAGAACCAGCTATTTTTGATTACTTTGCTGGGGCTAGTAGTGATGAAATCACTCTAAAAGCCAATCAGACTGATTTTCAAAATCTTAAAATTGTACCAAGCATGTTAAATGATGTTAGCAATATTAATCTTAAAACTACTATTTTAGGAACAACCATGGCTACACCAATTATGCTGGCACCAGTGGCCTTCCAGGCACTAGCCTACCCTAATGGCGAGATTGAGACAGCCAAAGCCAGTTCCTTGCTTAAAACAATAATGATTCTTAGTACTTTATCAACAACCAGCCTCGAAGATGTAGTTAAATTGAACCCAGAATTTTCCTGGTTTCAATTATATGTTTTTAAAGACCAGAAAATTAACTTAGACTTAATAATTCGAGCTAAAGAAGCTGGTTACAAAGCCATAGTTGTTACTGTTGATTCTCAATATTCCGGCAAACGGGAACGTGACTGGCTCAATAATTTCAATTTACCCCATCACCTTAAGCTTGCCAATTTAACTAATTATCAATTTGCCAAAAGCCAAAACAAGACATCATCTTGGCTACATAATTTTATCGACGATAACTATGATAAAAGTTTCACCTGGAACGATTTAGAATCTTTAATCAATTCAGCACAATTACCTGTAATCATTAAAGGAATTTTAAATGTTAATGATGCCCATAAGGCAAAATCAATTGGCGCATCTGGCATTATCATTTCTAATCATGGGGGCAGATCAATTGATACAGCTATTACTAGTATCCAAGCCCTGGAAAATATTGGTTCTAAAGTAAATTCCCCAGACTTTATCATCATTCTTGATAGTGGGATAAGAAGAGGAACCGACATCTTTAAGGCTTTAGCTTTAGGGGCTAAAGCAGTATGTATTGGACGACCTTATATTTGGGGATTGGCAATCGAAAAGGCTCAAGGAGTTGTCAAAATTGTCGATATTCTTAACGCTGAATTAACTACAACAATGGGATTAGCTGGTGTAAATGATGTCAACAAAATTACTAAAGATTACCTTGCTCAAGCATAATAATATTTTAGTTAATTTAATGACGAGCCTCAAAATTTAATTTGTTAAAAAAATAGCTAATTTTTTATCTGTAAACCTGGCAGGCAAACAATACCAAAAAATAACCCGGCAATTAAATAAGCTATCCCGGCAATTAATAATGCAAAATTTATCCCATATACTTGACTGATTGGTATAAAAGATAACCCTCCAATTACATTAAAGGCAGCGTTTATTCCTAACATCCAGGCAATAATACGCCCATACCGTTCACGTACAAGCTGGGCCGCTGAAGGTACTAGCATTCCAGTTGGCACTGCTAATATTACGGTGATCAAAGCAGCTATAATAAGTCGATTGCCTAAATCTAAAGGCATACACAGTGATATGAACTTATGCAACCATAAATAACTACACCCAAAGAACGAAAACAAAAGAATTCCGAGCAATATAAACTTTGTTCGTGTAGGAGTAATTTTGCCAACAAAAAAACTACCTAGCGCATATCCAGCCAGTACAGCAACTAAAACAGTGCACATTGAATACAATGGCCCACCCACAAATATTCCAAATGCCTGCATTATTGATGTTTCTAGGAATAAAAAGGCAAAACCAGATATAGCAAAAAATATGCCACAAAAAATAATTTGAATAGAGAAATCACTTTTAGTCAATTTTAAAGCTGGTAGAAACATTAACAGTAAAGCTCCAAAAATTCCAATTAAAAGAATTCCTGCATGACTTGCATCTTCAACATGAAATGAAGACCTTAAAATTTTTTTTTCTGGAGTTGATGATTTAAAAGTTCGATAAAAGTATGGACAATCATCCGTGACTGGAGATATAGCAAACTGATAGTTGTCAATTATATTTTTCTGCGCTTCTATTGACTGGGCATTAGCTATGTCTTGAAATATTTTATCCTGTGGGTTAGTTTCAGGGCTTTGGGAATTTAGAGGATCGAATATAATATCATAAGCACATTTCTTAGCCCAGGTTACAATGCGTTGCTCTTCATCAATGGTTATAGGTTTTAGTTTGACAATAATTTCGGTATAACTTCCACCAATCACCATAATATTTTTTGATGGATTAGCAATTCCTATAGAACGCAAATATTCTAGATAAGTAACAAACTGTCTTAATGCGCAATTTGGTGGTCTTTGTCGCCAATGGGTCTGTGATAGAACTCCGTTTGGCTTAAGTAACCGCATATAATCTTTAACTGCGTCAATTGTATACAAATAATTTTCACTAAGCGATAAACCACCACCAGAAATAGCTGTAAGAGTATCAACACCACTCATTTGAATCACATCATAACTAGCCAATTTAGCTGTTGACACGAAATGGCGACCTTCTTTGTTTAAAATAGTTACTTTGGTAGTAAGATTACTAATTAAGCTTGGATAATATGCAGAACGTTCAGGATCGTCAGCCTTGCCTGTAAGAAACTTAAATAATGATGGATTAAATTCACAAACATCTAAAACTGGTATTTTATAATATTTGGCGATAAGGATATCTATTCCACCGCCACCACCAATTACAAGCGCCTTTTGGCAATTTGGGTTAACAATATAAGGAAGCGAAAAGATTGTATCTCCAACATAATTAGCATTCTCAATTGATCCTGTTATCAGAAGTTGCCTAGTTGCAGCAGCTCCATCTACTAAAATATATCTACCTTGAAGTGATTTGGGCGTTTGTGTTTTAGACATTCCCCAGGTCAGGAGAAATAATTCATTATCACGAAGTGTTTTAGAAATATCAATTCTAGCTATCGCATTCCAATACGTTCTAGCTAATCCTGAGTATCGATTGAAATCAGTTCGCATAGCTGGATCTTTTAACGAACAAATATCATAACCTAGAGTCGAAATCATAAATTTTGGGAAAGCTAAAAATAAGATTGCTATCAAAGAAAAGAAGACCATTTGGGTAATAGCAATCTTAGGAAATGCTGTTTTAGAAGCTTTTATATATGCTAATGAAGCAATTACGCTAGCTATTGAACCAACCAAAATAGTTCCATAACCTCCAAGAGATTCAAGTAAGAAAGGTGTGCTAATAGCTCCTAATGCGGCAAACAAAAGATCCCAAAAATATAATATAGATACAGAAAGCTTAGACGCAGAAAAAGTCTGATTTATAGCTAAGCCAGCAAAAAAAAACGGTATTGCAAAGAGCACAAAACACAATGGTAGCATTATACTAGCGCTAAAAATCGAGCTGGTCGTGTATGCCGGATCAATAATCAAAATACAGTATATTAAAAGGCAAACTAATTGGAGCCAAGCAGAGTGAAAACAGGCTTGAGCGCTATTTAGCCAGTGTGAATTATTGTCTTCACCGAATTTAGATTTATATAAAAATACACTTACCCCAGCAAGTCCAAAGGAAAACATAATAAGACTAATAATGGCATATGCAAAGTGATGATATAATTTATAGGCTATAAATTTAGTTAAAACTAGTTCAGTAATAATTGTACCAAATGATATCATTCCTAGACCAATTATGATCCAAATGTTTTTTTTATTGTTGGCTTTATCTGACTGAGCATTAAAATTTTCTGGCATTTATCCTACTTTCTTAAAATTATATATTTCAAGAGTGACATGAACTTAGTAGCTTAGACCATCATACAAGCATATCATAAAAATAGATAAGGCAAATTATAACACGTTATTACTTATAGCAACTGCTAATGGGTTAAAATCAATATTATTTTATCTGATTTAAGTTTATCCCAAATTAGGAATTGATCATAATTAATCAACCTCTTGACAAGATGAATGTTTTAATTTAACAATGTCAAATATTTCACAAATAAAGTCACTTATTCGACTATTCTAGAATCAAAGTAGCTATCATTCAACTAATAACATTCATGTTTATAGCTTAAAAGCGGAATTATAAAAAAAGAATACTTATCAATAATCTAATAACCAATAGTAATAAATTTACATGTTTAGCCTAAAGACTAATTGCTAATTCTTGAGCTGACTTCTTTAAATCGTGTATGACAGATAGCAATTGCTAAAGCATCACTGGCATCATCAGGAGTAATTAGGCTTGCTAAATTTAAAATTCTTGCTACCGCCATTTGAATGTCATATTTAACCGCTTTACCATTACCGGTTAAATTGAGTTTAATCTGACTTGGGGTGTATTCAAAAACTTCAAGATTTTTAAAATTAGCCACTTCAATGATTACCCCACGAGCCTGGGCGACAGGAATTATGGTTTTAGCATTTTTAAAATAGAACAAAGCTTCCAACGCCATTTCCATTGGTTCATTTTCAGTAATTAACGTTCTTAAATCCTGCCTAACCATGCTTAATCGTTGTCCCATCGTTAAGTATTTTGAAGTATGAATGACTCCTGAGTTTAAATATTCAACTTCACCTAACGCCTTATGCCTGATTAAGCCAAAACCAAAAATAAACCCAGTCAAAATTGCCTGAATCTGATTTGAACAAGATCTTAGAATAATAAATAGCGGCACTAAACTAAACCAGGCTAAATAACTTTGATTAAAGCCGGGCTCGCTA
>DAHXLC010000058.1 GCA_027371815.1 Candidatus Melainabacteria bacterium
AAACTTATAAAAACAAGGCTAAGCTAAACATGATTTTTCAAGACTGGAAACTGGTTAGTACCTCTAACGAAAATCATCAACAATCATATGAATCAGCTATTAATAATACAAATTTAAACAGTAATGAAATAAATAATCTAAAAAGTTCTCAGCCTAATCATCTAGAACCCAAAGTGCCGATTGGTATAACACCAACACAATCAGTTCGAATTAACAGCCTGGTTTTCCAAAAACAGACTTGGAAAGATCTTAGATTTACCAACAATGCTAACGAAATCATTTACCAAGGTTATCAAAAACTTGGTGATAATTTAGCGGTTTTTGCCGAACAAGAACATAAAGATATAAAATTTCCTACCCTGACACGTTTAGACATTGGTCAAGTATCTCATTTAGTCTTTCTAGATTTTCCGCCGACTGATAGGATCTTGAAAGAAATAATTGCTAATAGTCAGACGCAAAACATTTTTCTAGTCAGTCCAGCTGAATACCCTCTAGATAATCCAGCTTTATTAATCAAACAGTTAACCGGTATCTGTCGTTATATAATTAACAAGCTTACCGGGGTTGTTAATATTAATAAAGTGGCCAGCAAACTTCAAACTTCAACTGAAGCTATTATCACTGGATTAAAAATTTTAAACCAGGTTAATATTTTTGACTGGTATATTGAGGGTGATGAATTATTTTTAGACCAATTGGATACTGGTACCATTGATAAAATTGATCCTACGCTGTTTAAAGAACTAGAAACCACAATAAACTCCATTTCAACATTCCGTCATTATTTAAAAACTACCAATTTAAATGATATAGCCAAAGGTTTATTTACAAATAAAATAAACCTTCACAATCCACAATATGCTGAAACTGATCTGGATAAGCTTCATGCACTTAAAAATATAAAAACTATTTCCAGTATTTAAATATAAATTAAAACAAAATTTAAGCTCGAAATGTGCTAAACTAATATGTTGTTCTGACATTTACCCAGACTAAATAATGTCAATAGAACTTAAATAAATAACTAAGGTAAAGTAATGAATATAAACATACAAAATGACACATTCCTTAAATCAACTATCCGCGATGTCCCAGATTTTCCAAAGCCAGGCATAATTTTTAAAGATATAACCACTTTAACCGGAAATGACAAGGCCTTTACAATTGCCTGTACACAAATGGCTCAATTATGCAAACCACTCAATCCAAGTAAAATACTAGGAATAGAATCCCGCGGCTTTATATTCGCCTCCACCATTGCCTATATACTAAATATTGGCTTTGTCCCTATCCGCAAAAAGGGTAAACTGCCAGCTAGTGTTATTCAAGAAGAATATCAGCTTGAATATGGCACTGACATTTTAGAAATTCACAAAGATGCACTATCGGTATCCGACAAAGTAATTATTGTTGATGATGTTTTAGCCACTGGTGGCACTATGCTTGCCAGTCTTAATTTAGTCAAAAAATTAAACGCCACAACCATCGCTACCTGTTTTCTGGTTGAATTAACTTTTCTTAACGGCAAGGATAAGCTACCAGCCAGTCAGCAATTAATCAGTCTCTTAAAATATTAGCTAATAACTAATTTAACTGTTTACGGAATTTATGTGTACTTATGGCTAAAAAGAATACGGCCATAATAATTTGTGGAAGTATTTGCGGCCATAAAATATCTAAACCAACACCTTTAAGCAAAATGCCTTTAATGCAGATAATATAATATCTTAAAGGATCCAGTAAGGAAAGAGTCTGAAACGGTTCAGGAATACTTTCTAAAGGTGCAATAGCCCCTGACAATTGCATAAGCGGTAGTGAAATAAAAAACGACATTAACATAGCCTGTCTTTGATTAGTAGATATGGTAGCTAGTGCAATGCCAATAGAAAGTACAATTAAAATTGCCAAAAATGAAACCAGTAAAAAATCAAACAAATTCCCTTTAAATGGAACTTTAAAAAACACATAACCAATAGTCAAACCGATTAAAACATTTACAAATAAAACAACAATTAAAGGAATGATTTTAGCTAATAAAATTTCACCCGTGCTAAGTGGCACCATTAACAACTGGTCTAAAGTCCCAGTTTCACGCTCACTTAATAAAGCTGATGATGAAACCAAAATACCAATAATAGTTAAAACCATACCAATAACGCCTGGCGAAAAAAACCAGGAGGCTAGAAGGCCTGGATTATATAAAAAGGTTGCCTTATTAACAATAGCTGGATAAATTCTAGAATTATTAATATTAATACTGCTACCATAACTAAAAAAGATCTGATTAAGGTACCCGTTAGCAATATTAGCCGTATTAGCATCAACACCATCTAACAATACTTGAACTTGGGCAATTTTATTTTCCTTAAAATTTCGTTCAAAATCAGGGTTAATAATAATTCCGGTATCAATATCACCATTAATAATTTTATTAACTAATGATTTTTCACTACCGCCACTTACCTTAAGATCAAATACACCATTTTCAATTATTAATGAAATTAATTCACGCGTAATTTTAGTATGGCAATAGTTGATAACTGCCAGTTTTAAATGCTTAGCTTCAGGATCTAGTGCTAAACCATAAAGAAATTGCTGTAATAATGGAATAACTAGTAAAAAATATAACAATTGACGATTACGCAGTAATTGCTGGAATTCTTTAATTAAAAGAGCAAAAAAGTTAGAATGTAACATAATTATTTGTTTAATTGCATAGCTTTAAGATTATTAACCGCTAAAAAAATAAGTAAAAGTCCTTGAGAAATTAAAAACGTTGTTATATACAAATGACTATCTAAAGCATCTCCACGCAGGAAAAAATTACGTAATGCTTCAATAAAATATCGAGCTGGAACAAGATAGGATAATAAATTTATTGGGTAAATAATATTATGGATTGGATAAATAAACCCTGATAATAACATACTACCAAGAAAGCCAACTGGCCCTACAACTTGTAGAGTAGCCATCTGATTATTTACTCGAGTACCTACTAGGGTTCCAAAACTAACACCGGTTAAGATAAAGAAAACCGAATTTAAAAGAAAAATTACAATATTACCGACAATTACAAGTTTAAAAAGAAAAATTGCTAATAGCATAACTAATAAAAATTCTAAATAACCAATTATAAAATATGCTAAGATTTTACCTAAGATTAATTCACTAGCTTTTATACTTGAAGCATATAAGAGTAATATCGTACCTTGCTCTTTTTCCCGAACCAAAGCAAAAGAAGCTAATAGAGCTGGAAAGATCCAGGTTACAACTGCAATAGCGCCCGGAACAATAAACAAAGCCTCCTTACGGCCTGGGTTAAACCAGATTCGACTGACCGGCGTAATTAAACTAATTGAATGAGGCAATTTTTCTTGAATTAAATATAAATTAGTTAAGGCAAAAAAACTGTTTTTGATAATTCGGGCATTATTAATATCACTACCATCAATTAAGATTTCAATATTAGCAGTATTATTGCTTAAGATTTTACGACTAAAATCCGGTAAAATTACCACGCTAGCCTTAGCTAAATTTTTAAGCAATGGCATAATAACATTATCACCGTTATAAGAACTTGGTATAAAATCAGCGGTGGCAAAAATGCTATCCACAAAATCTCGGCTTAATTTACTGTTATCATAATTAAAAATGGCAATAGGAATATTTTTAGCTTCTAGTCGCGTGGCAAAACCATACATAATCAAGGCAAACATCGGTAAAATAAAAGCCAGTTTTACGCTTAAAGTATCACGACGGAATTGAATTATTTCTTTGACAGCTTGAGCTATAATACACTTAAGATTAGGCATAATTTTATCCAAAACTCGCAGTTTCAATAATTTTAATAAAGGCATCTTCCAGTGAAAAAGGAATAATGCGTTGGCTCAGAATCTTAACATCTACATTATTTAACATATTTTCAAAACTAGTATCATTAATATTATCCAGAAACAAATGAATAGCATTACCAAAAATAGTAACTCGCCATGGCTCATAATGCATTTTTAATACATTTAAAGATTTTTGAGTATCACTGGTTGTAAGTTCAATTAATTGTTGCTCCTTTTTAATTTCACTAGGACTGCCTGTAGCTACTAATTCACCCGCCACCATAAAACCTAAGCGATTACAGTTTTCGGCTTCAGGCAGAAAATGAGTAGTTACTAATATGGCAGTACCCTGATTAGCTAATTGCCGAATATAATCCCATAATAACTGACGCATGAATGGATCAACACCGCTAGTAGGTTCATCAAGAAATAAAATTTGCGGTTCATGTAATATAGACGCAGCAAATGATAGTTTTTGCTTCCAGCCACCGGGTAATGATCCAGTCAAGGTATTTAATTCATCTTTAAGGTTAAAAACAGTTACAACCCAGTCTAGTTTTTGCTGGCGAATTTTTGGTGGCACCTTATAGACCCCTAAATAATATTTCAAATTTTCGATTACTTTTAAGTCTTCATACATTACAAATTTTTGACTCATATAGCCAATTTTTTGCTTTAATTCTAAATTTTTTAAATTATCTTGAATATTACCTAAATTAACATGCCCCAAACTTGGATTAAGTAGCCCACAAAGCATTTTAATCGTCGTGGTTTTACCAGCACCATTAGCACCTAAAAGCCCATAAATTTCACCATAACGAATTTCTAAATTAACATTTTTAACTGATTGAAAACTGCCAAAATTTTTACTAAGATTATAAGCAGCAATAGCTATTTGATCTTTAAGTACAGGTGAATTAACAAATGGATATTTAGCCCGAGTATTGTTAACATATTCCTGTTTTAAGCTTAAGGTAAAGACATCATCTAAATTAATATCCGTAATGGTGAAGTTAATATTAGCACTAGTGAATTCAGCTAACAAAGTAGCTTTATGATGTTCAGGGGTAAGAATTTCCAGTTTATCGCCATAAATAGTTGCATTACTTACATACGGATTGTTAACAAATTTATCATGAATAATTTTAATTTGCGCATAATTACCTCGAAATTCAAATTTAATTAAAGCAAGACCTGCTTTTAATTCATTAGGTGTACCGGTTTTACATATAGCCCCTTGATTAATAAAAGCAATTTTAGTACAGCGCTCTGCTTCATCCAAATAGGGTGTTGCAATGACAATAGTAATACCAGTATCAGCCAGATTAGCTAAAACATCCCAGAAATCACGCCGCGAAATTGGATCAACCCCAGTAGTAGGTTCGTCCAGCAAAAGTAAATTGGGCTCACTAATAACCCCACAACACAGTGCTAATTTTTGCCTCATCCCGCCTGACAGTTGACTGGCTAGACGATTGGAGAATTTAGTTAATTTCATTAAATCCAAATATTTAGCTTTTAATTCAGTATATTTACTTGCTGGAATATTTTTTATCTTGGCGACATAATCAATATTTTCCGATATGGATAAATCACCATAAAGTGAAAACTGTTGCGTCAAATAGCCCAACTGCAATTTGGCTTGTTTAGGCTCTAAATTAAAAATCCTTACTTGACCACAACTGGGCGATAAAATACCACCTAAAATATGAAAAGTTGTTGTTTTACCAGCTCCGTCTGGTCCAATTAAACCAAATAACTCACCTTGATTTACCGTAAAAGTTAAATTTTTAATCGCCTTAAAACTACCATAACTTTTACCAAGATTATTAACTTCAATAATAGGCTCATTTAACATAATTAACCTTAGTCTAAAACAATCTGAGCGTCAGCAGGCATACCGGGCTTAGCAAAGCCAGATGGTTGAGTAATCCCAATTTTAATACCAAACACCTGTTTTACTCGGTCATTTTTAAAATAAATATTTTCAGGCGTGAATGAAGCAACTGGATCAATTTCAATAACTTTACCCATAAATGGCTGCTGCGGATAAGAATCCAAAAATATTTTAGCTTTTTGACCAACACGAATTTTACCAATTTGACCCTCTGGTACATAACCTCTTAAGTACACAATATCCAAATTAATTAATGACAATAAATTCTGACCTGGTACTACTACAGCCCCAGGCTCTACATCGCGAGCTGTAACAATACCATTAATTGGGCTTAAAAGCTTAAGATAGGCTAAATTAGCTTCAATTTCTTCCTTATTAGCTATGGCATTTTTAACATTATCCTTAGCTTTGGCTAAATCATGACTTGCCTGGTGATATTCTTCCTGGAACAGACCCAATTCACTACTTTGAATATTGGGATTATATGTTGTTGAACCTGTTTGTTTCTCTTGCCCTAAAGCTGCGTGTAAATCTTTTTGAGCGGCTCTAATTGCATCTTCTTTAGCTAATACCAGAGCCTGTGTCGTCTCATATACCGTTGTCACTTGATCAGATTCGTCTTGAGTTACCACACCTTTAGCCACTAAATTGTCATAACGCTGTTTGCGCACTCTAGCCAATTTTAATTCAGCCTGACTTTGACCCATTTCAGCTTCAACCTGTTTAAGCCTGGCTCTAGCACTCGACACCATATTTTTCGACTGGTAAATTCTACCTTGTGAATCTTGAGAAGCTTGTTTAATTTTAAACTGAGCTTCTTCAATTTGTTTTTGAATCATTTTAAGCTTGTACTTGGCTTCATTTACTTCTTCAATTCCAGCTTTAATTAACGCTTTTTTCGCCTTCAACTGAGCTTCAATATCGCTATCGCTAATTTGAACTAACAACATCTTGGGTTTTACAACATCACCTTCACGTGACGAAATATAATCAACCCGACCACCAATTTTAGCTCCAATATTAGTTTCATAACCTTCAATCCGGCCACTGACACTTAAAACATTTTCAGGAAGGACAAGTTTAGATTGTTTAATTTTATAGTATAGACCCAAACCAATTACCAATAGCAATGGTAAAACTAAAATTTTAAGAATATTTTTTTTGGGTACTGAATTCATAATTATGTGTCTATTATGCTCGATTTAAAGTCATTTTACCAATCTTAATTCACCAATTTAACCATTTATTAAACAATAATCATAAGCCTACAACCAGTTAACTTGTACCATATGCGTTGCACAAGTATTACAAGGATCATAGGCTCGAACTAACGTTTCGAGATTATTTACTATTTGCGTTTTACTTAAATTATTAATTGAATTTTCCACATTCTCCTTAATATCCATTTCAATACGATACGAATTTTGGGCTGATGGCGTAATCATATCAGCCTTAATCACCTGGCCTTGGTCATTTAACTCATACTGATGATACAAAGTACCTCGAGGACATTCAATAGCGCCAACAGCTTCCCCAGCCTTCACCTTAAAATCTTGTTTAATGGGCTGATTAAATAAATCAGACTGTTGTAAAAGATTTTCAACTAAATTTAAAGCCTTAAAAATAGCTTCAATAACTTCAATACTTTGGGCTAAATTATTATAAATTGAATTGTGCTGACCAGAAGCCATTGGGCTATTCTTATAGATTTTAAAACTTTGTGAGCCCAGGCGTTCATGAAAATGAAATAGCCGAGCTAAAGATCCAACCATAACGGGCTGCCCATTAAACGTGGAACGTTTAGCATGGCTATAAATTACACTGGATTCTTGTAAATACTTATGATAATGTTCCACACTGTCATGATAGCCGCTACTAGTAATTATTTCATTACCAAAATAACCATAACTATTATCATAAGGAATTAAAGCGGTATATAAAGGTTGTTGAACCGGCAAATTGGTTTTAAAATTTAATAATAAATTAGCTAAAGTAATCGAATCATCAATGCCTTCTTCCAATTTTAATTTAATCAGCTGAAGATTACTTTGTGAAGTCATTTTGCCTATACTACCGACATGTAGATTAATGGGATGGAAAGGGCGTCCACCAATTAACGTTTGAATTAACGTGCCCAGATTACGTAAATTAGTCCAGATTTTAAAAATCTCGGGCTTGGTATTAGCATATTCAATCAAATCTTTAACACCTAAAAAATCAGGCAAGGCTAGGGCACAGATATGAGTTGCATTAGATTCAATAATCATACCCAAATGCATTAAATGTCTAATTTGGGTGAGTTCATTACTAACTTTTACATTAAATAAATTTTCTAAAGCAAAAATAGCAGCCAGGACATGACCAGTGGAACAAATGGCACAGACTCGCGAAGTTATATGAGGCAATTCATCAAATTGATGCCCGAGCACAATTTGTTCAAAATAACGAGTTCCTTCAAAAACATCAAGTTCAACCTTAGTTACCAAACCATCCTTAATACCAACCGCTACCGCACAATGGCCTTCTACTCTGGTAATTTCAGGTATTTCAATTAAAATTTGCTCATTTTCATTTAAATCAGTCATAATATTTTCCCTACAACTAAACGATTTTAATATTTTGGCCAAAAGCATTTATACGACTAAGAATTTCTTCTAAATCATAACCTTTTTTAGTTAAGATACTAGCCATAGCATCAACTCTAGCACCCTCACAAGGCCCCCAACAACCATAGCATGGACTAGCAAAACTTGGACACAAGGCTCCACAGCCAGCTGCAGTTATTGGTCCCAGACAAGGTTCATTATTTTCAATTAAGATACAAGGATTTGCCTTTAATTTACATTCAAGGCAAACTGGTTTATGGGTTATATTAGGGAAATTATCCTTTAACAAACTAGCAATTGTACTTAATAGTTGTGTGGCGTTAATGGGACAACCACTTAATTTAATATCAACATTTACATAGGCTTCAAGTGGTTTAGATGGAAGACCATTAATATTTTGAAATGAACCATAAACTTTTTTCATCCAATGCTTTAACATTGGCCTTATTGCATTTCTGCACACAGCCATAAATGGCACAATTACCGACAGCTACCAACCATCGACTATTAGCTCGTATTTGAACAAGTTTTTCAATATCGTGTTTTTGACTTACACTACCTTCAACTAAGGCAATATCACAAAAGCCATTGTCATTACTGGACTGGGCAAATGGAAACCGTTTAACTACCATATAAGGTAAAAGCTTATCAACATTTTCTAAAATTACTAATAACTCTCCAGCACAGCCAGTTAAACTTTCTACTGCTAGGGTTGGTAAAATTTTATGGTGGGAAAGATCGAAGCTTAAATCTAACATTTAATTACCTCTAATACCAGTTTAACCACAAAACTTAAAATCAGGGAACTAGCCAAATTTAAATTCAACATTCGATAACCTCTGGTACCAATTTAAGTTGTGACATATTAAATACGGGTCCGCATTTACACGTGAATAAACCGCCAATAACACAATGCCCACATTTACCAATACCACATTTCATATGGCGCTCAAGTGATAGCCACATTTGTTCTTCCTTAATCCCTTTAGCCAGAAATTCTTTAATAGCATATCGATACATAATAGGTGGGCCACACATTGCCGCCTGAAAGCTCTCATCAAGGTCAGCTTCTTTAATTAAATCCGTAACCCTGCCAACCTGCATATTTATAGGTGGTAATGAAGAACCATCAATTTCTTCAGCGGCTAGATATAATTCAATATCATGGCGACGTAATAACAGTTTGAACTCCTGGCGAAATAATAATTCTTGGCTATGGCGCATACCATAAATTAAAATAACTTTACCAAAGCGTTCACGATTATTTAGAATATATTGCCACAAAGATCGAATCGGCGCAACTCCTAAACCACCAGCCACTAGACACAGATTCCGCCCAGAAAATTCTTCAAGTGGAAAACCAATACCATATGGGCCTCTAAGCCCAACGGTATCACCTTCTTTAAGCTGATACAAAGCATTGGTCACTCTGCCTATTCGCCTGATTAATAACTCGATGGTATCATTAACTTTGGACGAACATATCGATATAGGCACTTCACCAACGCCTGGAACCCACAATTCAACAAATTGTCCAGGAGCAGAATTTTTAAGGCTGGTATCAGAAAAACTAAATTCAAACAAATAATTATCTACCGTCATTGGCACAATATTTCTTATTTTAGCGGATCTTGGCATTAATGGTGATTTCATAAATTACTCAGTTTTTTTTTGTAATGCTTTAACCAGGCCAACAATATCATCAATTTCAGCTGGACATGATACGGTACAGCGACCACAGCCAACACAGGTTTTAAGACCATGGGGATCGTCAAAACCATGAAGTTTGTGGCGATACCAAAATTTCAATCTTTCCACCGGTGTAGCACGAAAATTAAAATCACCCGCCACGCCACTAAACATGGTAAACTGACAGCTATCCCACTGTCTATCCCTTTGTCCGGAAACTGAATCCAAATTAACTGTATCCAACATGTCAAAGCAATAACAGGTAGGACAAACGGGTGTGCAATTTCCACAGCTTAAACACTGATTGCCTAACTCTTCCCAAATTGGATTATCAATTTCTAAATTCATTAACGACTTTAAATTGGATTCTTTAAAACCAATTTTAAAAGACTTTGATCTAATTTCCCAAAATTCTTTATACTCATTATTATTTTGGACTGACGGAAGTTGAAGAAAATCATTACAGCTATTCATAAACTCTTTACCCTTAACTGTAGCAATTTGTAAAAAATAAGCATCATTAATATCCGTTATAAATATATCATAGCTTACATTAGGTGAATCCGTGCCCATAGATTCACAAAAACAATGGCTATCTGGCATACATGACGTACCAATTAAAAGTACCTTTTCTCGACGATCTTGATAATGTGTATCACTAGGATAATCTAAAAATATTTTATCCATAATATTAAGACCAGCTAAATCACATGGGTGCAATCCTAAAATAGAAAATTTTTGCCCATCTGGCTTAACTTCCTTAATTTCATTATCAGTATAAGTTAAAATAGTTTCATTTTCTTTAAAAAAGAATTTTTTTGGCGGGAGTATCGTTCTTAAAGCTTGCCAGGCAACGTTTTGAGGTTCGGATACCGCTTTGAACGAATAGGATTTTGGACTCACTTGAACTGGAGCATAAACCGTGCCATAGTCTTGCAATTTTTGCCAGAACTTAAGAAAATTATCTTTTAGTAAAATTTTAAAAATTTCCATTACGTCTATTTCAATTAATTGCTACCTCTTATTTAAGCATAATTTAGATTAATGAGCTTCATCCTAAAGCATTATAATTCATATTAACACTTAATTAACTTTTCAACTTA
>DAHXLC010000070.1 GCA_027371815.1 Candidatus Melainabacteria bacterium
AAAAATATTTTTATTGTCAAAAATCTAAGGCTTTTACGTTAAATCATTATTTTTAATCACAGCAAAATCAGTTTGCTTGATTTCTTGAATTAATCTTGCAGCTTCGCCTAATTCATTTAATTTAACAATATAATTTTGCATATTAAATTTTTCATTAGCTAAATCGTTAGCGACAAAACTTAAACTAAAAAATAAATTGCCTAACTTTTTTAATTTTCCCATTGGTACAATGTTTTGGGCTCGACGTGAAGTTCTTAAACCCTTTTTTGACTTAAAATTACAGGATTTTGATTATCCTCCGGAACCTATTGATGTTGATGGAACTATTTTACATACCCTTGAGCGATTATTTGCCATTGTCAGTGAAGATCTTGGTTATAAAACCGTATTAACTCATTTACCGGAATTTAGGCGTTAGGTGAATAGATTATATAAATTTTTCGATTTTTTATTAAAATACCTTGACATGGGTTAAAAAATGATGGAAGAACAATCGTTATCTAGTCAGGAAATATTTATTATCCTTGGTATGCACCGCAGTGGAACTTCAATGCTTGCTGGAGCTTTAAGCTTAGGTGATTTTTATTTTGGCCATAATTTAATGAAGCCTTCTAATGACAATGTAAAGGGATATTTTGAACATAATGAAATTGTTCAGATTCATGAAGAATTTTTAAATAATATTGGTTATTCCTGGTGTGATATCCGAAAAATTCCAGTATCCATTAACGATGATGTGATTAGATTGGCTCAAAGTAAGCTAAATGCTGTTTTAACTAGTGATTTTAAGGATTCTAATTTTTTTGCCATAAAGGATCCGCGTCATTGCCGGCTATTATTTCTCTGGCAGCCCATTTTGAAGCAATTAAATATTAAGCCTAAATATTTATTTATTGTTAGGCATCCAGTTGAAATAGCTCAATCTTTAAAAAAACGGGATGATTTCCAACCAGAAATTTCATATTTGTTGTGGTTGCGCCATGTATTAGAACCAGTTGATTATCTAGATGAATCAAATGTTTCATTTTCTTCTTATAATGAATTAATGAATAATTTTTATGATTATTGTGCTCGATTGGCTAATGAATTTAATTTAGACTATAATGCCTATTTTGGTCATATATCAGATAATCCACTTATTAATGAATTTATTGATACTTCTCTTAAGCATCACGATTGTAATATAATTCAAAATTTATCTCAAAGTCCGTTAGAGAGTAAAGTTATTAATTTATATAATGCAATTATTCAAAATATTTCTCAACCTAAATATATTATTGAATTGCTTAAATCTGAAAAGAATAATTTAGCTGTAGCTGATAGTTATTATGGTGATTTTGCTAGCATGCATCAAGAAAATATAATAATGCAAAAAAATAAATATGAAGATCTAATAGCAAAATTACAGGAACAAATTGATAATGATACTAAAACAATAGCGCTTCAAGAAAAGCAATATGATGAAAATATGGAAAAACTTCAGGAACGAATTGCTAAGGATACTGATACCATAATTCTTCAGGAAAAGCAATATAATACTAATATTAACATGTTATATGAAAGAATTGATAAAGATACAGCTACTATAGCACTTCAGGAAAATCAGTATAATGAAAATATCAATATGTATGCTGCTGAAATTGCTGCAAAAGATATAAAGCTTAAGGATACTGAAGCTCAAATAAGCTTGCTTAACCACGATATTAATAAGCAAATGCATGAAATTAACTTATTACAAGAAGACATTACTAACCTTAAACAACAACTAAATGTCAGTGAAAAAGCCTTAACTGATATGGCAACATCAATATCCTGGAAAGTTACGAAGCCACTGCGTGATATGAAAAACAGGTTGTGTAAGAAAATGGGTACCACTTCTGTAATACTTGATGATTTTTTTCCAAATATCTTAACCGGATTTAGGGTTGCTGAGTATAATTACTACTTGGAACGTTTTCCAAATTTGCAGATCTTTTCAACAGTTCCAGACTTTGATTCAATACTCTGTGAGTATCTAAAAATTTACCCGCATTTTAATGAGCGTATCAACCCATATAATAATACTTCTCTAGAAGATAAAAAATTTGCGTACATAAATTTTCTTAACAATGCGCATTATTTTCTACCAGATTTAACAAGCAAAAACATTTCTTTCATAATGACACTATATCCTGGGGGAGGGTTTGGGCTAAATGATCCAGAGAGCGACGAAAAGCTAAAAAAAATTTTATTGTCACCATTACTTCGTGGGATAATATGCACTCAAAAAATAACTTTTGAATACTTGCAAAAAATGGGTGTAAATGTTCCCGTGCATTTTATATATGGTGTTGCAATAAATTCTATTTATTTTAAGCAAGATGAAATACTGCCTAGAGCCACTAATTTTAATTCATTGCGTATTTGCTTTGCGGCTGCATGTTACATGCCAGAAGGTAAGAACAAAGGGTATCCAGAATTTATAGATGCAGCTGAGCAACTTATAGAACTTTATCCAACCTTAAGATTTTCAGTAGTTGGTGGTTTTAGTCCTGAAAGCTATCCCTTGACCAGTAAACTACGTTCATCAATAGCATTTCTTGGTTATTTACAAACAGCTGATTTGAAAAACTTTTTTCAATCTCAAGATATAATTGTATCGCCTAACCGTCCATTTCTATTGCATAATGGAAATTTTGATGGATTCCCTACTGCCACTTGCATCGAAGCCTCTTTATGCGGCGTTGCTATGGTTTGTAGTGATGAATTGAATATGAATCAATATTATAAAGATAGTGAAGAAATCGTGATTTGTAATCCTACTTCCACTGATATTATTAATAAAGTATCGCTACTTGTGAATAATAATCTTCATCAGCATTTTTAATGTTTTTTTAATATCACACAATCGTTTAGTCACAGCTTGTTGATACCTACTTGCAGCTAGACCAAAGACAGGTCTAAAATCAAGAAAACAGTTTAT
>DAHXLC010000090.1 GCA_027371815.1 Candidatus Melainabacteria bacterium
TAGTTCAAGTGGTGGTGGTGGAGCTGGCGGCGCTTTGTCTGGTGCTCTCGGTGGTAGTGGTGGTGGTGGTAGTGGTGGTGGTGGTGGATCCAGTGGCTTTGGTGGATTCTTGTCTGGACTAGTTAGCTCAGCCTCGTCCTCGGTTTCTTCATGGCTAAGTTCTATAGCACCAAGTTGGGCACAATCAATGTTTTCGTGGCTATCTGGCTCTAGTGGAGTTTCAGCAGCAGGTGGAGCTGGGATTGCAGCAGGTCAGCTAAAACAGCAGTCGGTTGTGGAGAATACCTCGTATTTAAGTGCGATGATGCAATTGATATTTAATGTTTTAGAGTGGTTCTTTTCACAAATGCTCTTGATTTTAGGAGCTTTCCAGCTGGTGTATATGTGTTATCTTTTTTTATTAGGACCAATATCAGCAGCCTTTTTTGCCTGGCCAACGATTCAAAGTTCTAGTGGAGTTCTATTTCGTAATGTTTTTAGTGGCTGGGTTACAGCTGTTATTACGGTAGCTTTATGGCGCTTTTACTGGATGGTTATTTTAGCAATTATGTCGGTTTATGCAGCGGATCAGCAAGGTGTTTCCAATATTGATATTCAATGGGACATTGTTGTCTTTGTATGTTTTTTAGGGTTAATGATGGTTGTTCCCTTTAATCCGTTTAGTTTTGATCCAGGTCAGACGGCTGAAGGTGCTTTGTCTTATGGTGCTGAAGTAATGCAGACATTTAGTGGTGCATTAAAGCAAGAAGCTCAAGGTACTGCTTTAGCTCCTCAAATAGATAAGTTGGCTGCGCAAATGAGTAATACTGCTACAGCTGTAGGTCAAGTTGGTAGTACGATGTGGCAGGGTTCTATGTTTGATCCTCAGGCTGGACCAATGTCAGCTGGTCAGCAGTTAGCTGCTAGTCAAGGTGGCTCACCAGCAGCCGGAGGTGGTCAAGGCGGCTCACCGCCAGCCGGAGGTGGTCAAGGCGGCTCACCGCCAGCTGCAGCTGGAGCTACTGCACCGACTCCAGCTGCACAGCCACCTGCAACTGGAGCACCACCATCGACACCTCCACCTTCATCAGCTTAATCGCTATATAATAATCCGCATAAAGAAGTACAATTTTATTTTAATTAAGGTATTTAAAATGATGAATCTAAATTTAAATCAAAATATAATTTATTTAAGTAATAGATACTTAATTGTGCTTGCTTTAGTATTATTGCAATTTGTATTTTCTACCCAATTGAGTTTGGCTCAAACTGGCACAGCTAGTTTGAGCCAATTAAATCCTGGTGACACCGTTACAATAAGAAAAAATTATGGTAAACGTTTTCCGGTTGCTAAGGAAAATTTTCCAACTAGTTTAGGTGGTGCTGATGTAATTGTTAATGGTGCATCAGTTGGGCCTGGAGTCATAACCCATGGTCCAGGACCAGTCGCAACTTGGCCGGTTCCTATTGCTACTGCTGTTTCTATGGTTCCTAGTCAACGTGATACTTCCATTACTAAAAATTTATTACAAACGTCTGGCGCTCCGCTAAGTGATACGCAATATCAATTAATTGCCCGCGAAAATAATCAAAGGTTAATTGAAGAATTGTATGATCCGGAAAAATATATGTGGGTAGCTCCAGCGATGGGAAATGTTGGCTTGGCCGCATTAACTAATTCGGCTAATTCTATGGCTTATAATCAGACCGCCAATGCAATTAGTTATACGGGTACATATCTGACTAATTTTACCGTTGACTCGAGTAATCGTTGGAATAAAATTCGCAATCAATTATTTATGCCAATGGCAATTTTATTATTATTGCCTGGTGCTGTTTTATCTCAGGTTAAAGCTATTGTTGCTTCAGGCATGCCTGTGCTTGGTGAGGTTAATCCGCTTGATGGGATTTTACGTACGATAATTGCTGTTTTTATGATACCGGCTACTTACTTGGTGCTTAACTATGGTATTGATATCTCTAATTCTCTGGCGTATACAGTTTTTACTGGTTATGGTACGATTTTTGGAACGAGCATGTATCAAGATGCTATTGATGCTGAAAAAATGGCTAATCCTCAAGGGCCAACAACTAATGCTATGGCTAATGTAACGCCTCCTAGTAGTAGTAATGGAACAACCCAAACACAGCCAACGTCTAATTCGAATTTTAATTCCATGGGCTTTATATATGGTTTATCTAATTTAAGTTTTTCCTCAGCCTGGAATATTTTGTGCGCATTTCAAGTGGCATATTTAAGGTTTTTATGGTGTGTTGGTCCTATCGTAGCTGCTTTTTGGGCATGGCCGATGCAGAGTTTGCGAGGTGCTTTGCCAAGTTGGATATCAGGAGTTATTACGGTTTGTTTTTGGAACTTTTTTTGGAATACCTTAGTTTTAGTTGTTGCAGTTTCCAAATATAACCCACAAGTTGATATGAGTTTTATGGTTGCGGCCAATTTTATTGCCAATGTTTTACCGTTTTTTGCCTTTAAATTTGCTGATACTGTTTCTTCAGCTGTTAATATTCTAGGCCAGAATGTCCTATCCTCTCTACCTGTAATGACTGCAGGTCATATTAGCTCTAAAGCACCTAAAAAATAATTTTTTATAAGGAAAAAAATCATGACTTACAAATTTACAAATTTACAAATTATTCTAAATAACCTTATTTTTAGCTTCTTATTTTTTGGGTTTTTGGGTAATGCCTATGCTGGGGGAGCTAGTTCATCAGGTACCTCACCTAGTGCTCAGGATATTAATCCAGGGTCAGCTAATACAATTAGACATAATTACTATTTAAGATTTCCTGCAGCTAAAGAGGCTTCACCAACTCAATATGGTGGTTGCGATCAGGTAGTTAATGGTGTTTCAATTGGATCTGGTGCTACAGTTTCGCCTAAATCTGGGCCTGTATCAGTATGGCCACTTGATGGGCTGTCAATGTTTGCTTCAATGATGCCGTCACAGGTTCCAACTTGGAGAGATACTTCAATTAATAATGATATGTTTACGACTTATGGCTATCCGGTTTCTGATACTCAGTTTCAATTAATCCAACGGTATAACGACAACCGCCTCTTAGATCAAATGTTTGATCCCGAAAAAGTTATCTGGGCTAGTACCGCCATTTCTAACGTGCAATCGTCAGCAGCTGCTAATAGTGCTAGTTCAATGGCTTATAATCAGGCTGCTAATGCTATTAATTATATGGGGGCTTATTTAGAAAATTTTACGGTAATGGCCAATAATCGTTGGAGTGCTATCCGTAATCAGTTATTTATTCCTATTGCTATATTATTACTTTTGCCCGGAGCTGTTTTAGCGCAAGTACGGGCAATTATTGCAGCTGGTACTCCTGTTTTAGGTCAGGTTAATCCTTTTGAAGGTATTTTTCGATCGTTAATTGCCATATTTATGATACCAGGAACTTATCTGATTATGAATTATGGTATTGATATTTCTAATTCAATTACATATACAATTGCTACAGGCTATTCTAATTTATTTGGCAGCAATATGTACCAGGATGCTGTGGCGGCTCAAAAATCAGCTAATCAGCAAATGACTACTTCGAATACAATGGCTAATTCTGGCTCATCGTCTAGTAGTGTTCCCGCTACTTCAGCATCACCTTATAATACTGCTGGTTCACAATTACTAATGGGACTTAGTAAAGGTAGTTTGTCCACTACCTGGAATATTTTATGTGCATTTCAGGTAGTGTATTTAAGATATTTATGGTGTATGGGGCCAATTGTGGCGGCGTTATGGGTTTGGCCGATTAATAGTTTAAGAGCAGCTTTGCCAAGTTGGATTGAAGGCGTTGTAGTGCTTTGTTTCTGGAGTTTATTTTGGAATACGACGATTGCTCTATTAGCTTGTTTTTATGGCATGACAGGACCAGCGGTAGTTATTATTACGGCCTTAACTTTACTAGCTAACGTTGTTGTTGCCTTTGCCTTTAATTTCTCATCTATGGCTAGTAGTGCAGGCATGTTATTGATGCAGCAGATAAGTAAAATTACGGCTCCAGGAGTTGGAAATGCTGGTAAATCTTTAAATCAAGCTGCAGGAAGTAAAGCCGTGGCTGGTAAAGGTGGTACAAAGCCTGCCCCGACTCCATCACTATCGCCAGCGCAAATGCAGGCTAATTTAAGTGGTCATATTCAGTTATTACAAAATGCTACTGCTGCAAACACTTATGCTTTGAATTCTGGTAATCGCAACCCTTATGCACCTTTAGGATCACCTGCTGGACCAAGAGTTGGTGATATGGGTGTGGGTATGATTGATCCTAGTTATTCCGGTATGGCGCCAATGAGCCCAATGCCAGCTGGAGGATTTAATTCTCGGGCAATGTCACCGGTAACTCCCGGAGCCATGCCTCAAGTAGTTAATGCTGGTGGCATTCTAGCTAATGGTGGTTTTAGTCCTAGCCAGGCTAGTTATCTATCGGGATTGTCCTTAAATCATCAGGTTCAATATTCCCCGCAACAAGTAAATAATTTACAACATGCTGGATTTGACGCTCAGCAAATTGCTGCCATGCAAACAGCTGGTATTGCTATGAATGGTATGAATCCAGCTATTGAACATAATCTTCAAGGATTAGGTTTTAATCCAAATCAAATTGGTGCACTGGCTGCTTCCGTGCCAGTTTCATTTGGTATGCCACCAGGTGCTGAATCTAATATGCCAGCTCATGGTGGTACTCAAGCTGGATTAGGAACAACTCCGCCCATGACCGGTAGTGGTGACATGGGAGTTACACCTGCGGGTGGTCTGCCATATGAAGCAGGAACTGGATTTTATAATAACGGATTAATGCATATGCCACCACCGCCTGGCCCAGGTGTCATAGCCCCTGGCGCTAATCTGCCACCGGCTATGGCTTCGCAAATGGTACCAATGCCTAATGGCGAAATTGGATCTATGGGTATTGCTCCGCATGCTTTAGGTTATCCAACAGCATTAAATGGTGATGCCGTACCGCTTAAACCAATGATACCTATGACCCCACTTGAGCCTAATCCTCAGAATAATCCGGTGATTGCTCAACAAAATGCTATGATTGCTCAGCATAACGCTATGATTGGTCATGAAAATGTTGCCTCGACGCTCTTTAATAATGGTATTCCTGATACTCAGGCTCAAACTTTAAGTCAGTTCTGTACGGGGCAATCTGTTCAATATTCACCAGCTGAACAGCAGTTATTAGCTAATGCTGGTTATTTACCTAATCAAATTCAGGCACTTGAACAAACTGGGTTTCAGATGAATGGAGCTAGTCCGATGGCAGCCTTAAATCTTGAAGGTGTTGGTTTTAATGCTACACAAATGGGCGCTCTTGAATCAGCGCATTTTAATGGAGTGGGAAATCCCGTTGGATCATCTTTTGGTCCTCCAGTTTCAGCTGCTATAGGTGAATATCAAAACAATATTACTAATCTGGAACACGCTGGTTTTGGTGTAACTGAGGCTAGTAATTTGGCTCATTTAAGTAGTGGTACGCCTTTGCCAACAGCTACATCAGCTGAACAAGCATTGGTGAATAATGAAACTAAAGCTTTAGAATCTGCTCACTATACTCAAGCTCAAGCTCAGGCTATTGAAAATGCTGGTATTGCTTTTAATCCTCAAACTGAACAGTTCTTTACCCCTAATTTAGCTGGTATGCCAACTGGTGGTAATTTTGATTCGGCTACTTTTGTGCCAACTGGTAATCATGAATCTGCACATATGACAGCGCATCCAGGTGCTGCAAGTGGGCATAGTGGTGCTAGTGAGCCAGTTACTCAACCAAGTGGTAATAGTGATTTGCCAAATCCTACTGGTAATATTGCTTCAGCTCAAGAATTTCAAAATCTTGTGGCTCAACATGCAAGAGAAGATGCTATCGCTAATGCTGGTGGAATTGTTTATGACAATTCGGCACCTATGACAGCTCATCCTGGAAGTTCAAGTGAATACAGTGGAGCTGGCGAATCAGCAGCTCACCCTGGTGTAGTAAGTGGTGGAAGTGGCTTTGCTGAGCCTGGAGCTCAACCTGGCTTGCAAAATCCGCTAGCTAATCCAAGTGCTGAAACTCAAATTGCCATGCAGTATAATCAGGAATTAAATCAGCTGATGACTTCTGGTATGTCAGAACATGCAGCTGTGGAAAAACTAGCTTCAACCAATACTAATCCACAATTCTCTGAATATGCTAATAATGTTGAAAAATATTTGGCTACTACCGGTAATATTCCTCAGGCTGAATATATGGCTATGGGTAATGTAGGCAATGCTGGTAGTGGTAGTTTTGATTCGGCTACACAAACCCCGATAGGATCTGGATCGCTAGGAAGTAGTAGTGAAACTGGAAATATAAATAATTATAATCAAGTTTATGAACAAAATGTTAATGATTTAAGTAAGTATTTTGGTGCAGCAGAAGCTGCTAATATGGCTCAGTTCAGCAATGGAGTTCCGCTTACCCCTAGTGAAATGGCCAGTGAAAGTAAAATCTTAAATGGATTAGGTTATAATGCACAGCAAATTCAGGCAATTGAGAATGCTGGTATCAGAATAACTGATCAAGGCCAATTTATTGAACCTAGTGCTTTGAATAACTATTCAAGTTATGCTCAGGAAGTAAATAATTTAGTACAAAACGGATTTAGTATTCAGGAAGCTACCAATTTAGCTGGAAATGAAACTAAAACTCCAACTCAATATACTGCCAGTCAAATTCAGGCATTAGAACAACAAAATAATTTTAATGCTCAAGAAATAGCAATTGCTCAAGCTTCTGGTATTGCATACGATACAATGGCTAATCAAAGTAATATAGCTAATAATCAGTCTAATTATGATGAATATCAGTCATACGTTAGCTATTTGCAAAATACCGGTAATTTTTCGGCCGATCAAGCGCAAATATTAGCGCAATATGCAGATAGCAATCCCAATCAGTATAGTTTAGGCAATATGCCTGAATATTCGAGCGAACAGATTACGGCTTTAAAAGACAATTATAATTATACTGATGCACAGATTCAGGCCATGGAGAACTTAGGTATTCCCGTAAATGCTAATGGACAGCTGGAAATACAAAATGTTCAAAACTCCAGTTATAATGACTATGTAAGTCAGATGGATGTTTTAACCCAAGCTGGTTTTAATCAAAGTGATGTTGCTCAAATAGCTAATGATGCGACCGGATCGCAACAACAGTATTCTCCAGAACAGCAATCGCAGTTGCAACAAGATGGCTATAGTCAAGCTCAAATTCAGGCTTTAGAAACTATTGGTTATCAGTTAGGCAGTAATAACTTTATTGAATCGCCTAGTGAAGCTAAAGCTAACCAAGAATTTGTTCATGATACGTTAAGTATCCAGAACGAACTTAATGTTTCCAGTGAAAATGCCCAAATGTTAGCGCAATATGCTACTCATCAGCCCGTAGAGTATACACCTAATGAGCTTAATGTATTAAGTACTCATTTTACGGTGAAACAAATTCAATCTATGGGGGCTTTAGGTATTGGTTTTAAGGCTATTGCTAAAGTTAATAAATTAGATAAATTAGAAGGACATGAAGAAGTTGATTCGGATTTAGGAGAAGAACATGCCCGCAAGTCATTAACTGATCAAAAAGGAGCTACATTGCATTATGGCAAAGGTGAAGATGCTAAACGTAAGAAGTTAAAAAATTATCTCCAGGCGCAAAAAGATGCTCTTGACAAAATGACTAAGAAAAATGAGGATAATAATAAATAATTGGTAGCGGATAATTGATGTTTTTCATTAACCAATGTGAAATGATCCGCTATCATAAAAAAATGTCTAAATTGAGACTTTTTAATAAAGATCTTAATATTTGACAACTGTAAATAATTATCCTTAAAAAAATATAGCTCTCTAGGCTTTTTTGCTGTAAAATACATATAAATATAATAGTTTTATAATTTTTTGTAAAATCTTAATCTAGTTGAGTTAACCAATATGCCTTTAAATCAAAAAGTTGTAATCTTAAATAAGCCTTTAAAATTATTTGGCTTAACCGTGAAACAATGGTTTTTTATGGTACCAGTAGCAATTTTTGCTTTTTGGACTGGAAGTATGTGGCCGCCAAGCTGGAAACTTCAGAATTTACCGGCTGGTTTTGTTTGGGGCATGGCCATTTTCTGTGGAGGATTAGTTGCTGTACATATGAATGAAGTTCGACCAAGTATTTGGTGGGTTAATTTTTTTAATTACCATATTTTTAAAATTATGCCAACAACTTATTTGCCGCATCAGGAAGAAGCTACTTTATATATTGATTCAAGTATTATTGATAAAAAAGATGTCAGTGAAGAGTATTATGTACAATAAATTTCTGGTTACTACCTTATTTTGTGATTAAAGACGATGTCGAAAATATTAAAGCCACAAAAGAATAAATTTGATGATTCCTACGATGATGATAGTGATAATGAGGACGTTTCGTCTAAGTCGGCACGATTTAGTAGTTTAAGAGAATCCAGTGGTAATAGTCAACCAGGCTGGCTTAGTAAGGTGAATAAGGTTTATGAAAATTTACCTAGTCCTATTAAAATGCTATTTCCTTTGGATTTACCAAAAACAAATGATTTTGACCATGAAACGAATGAGGGTCAGGGTAATGAAGAAGTTGCGCAAAAACCTCCCGATAAACGTCAAGGTGCCAGCTGGCAGGATGTTAATTTTATTTATTCAATACCTGGTGAAGATGAAGAACAGGGTTTGGTTGTTTTAGCGGATGGCAGTTTGCGCAAATATATAGCTTGTCGTGGTATTAATGCTTTGCTTTATGATGAAGATGGTCGTAAATCAATGTCTGATCAGTTTACGGCTTTCGTTAATTCTTGTGATTCGGATATTCAGATAATTGTAAAATCTAGAAATTTGCCAGTTGAAGAGTATTTATCTAAATATCAGAGTTTAATTAAAACCGACGATGAATATTTAAAATGGTATGCAAATTATACTGATGACTGGTTTCGTGGTGTACAAGATGTAAGTTTTGTCCCTCAACGAGAATTTTATGTAGTTGTTAGTTACCATCCTCCAGACTGTGTTAAAAAACTTGGCAGTAAACCCTGGAGTGGCAGGCGTTCAATTAATAAACATCAGGAATATTTAGAAACGATTGACCGGTTGGTTAAAACTGCCGAAGAACAGTTAAGACTGGCTAGTTTACGACCCAGAGTATTAAATCGCAAAGAAGTTAGAAATTTAATTTATTCTGATTTAAACCCAAGTTTGAGTGCCAGAATTCCCGAAGCCCCAAAATCAGTTCAAGGTGTTTCTGAAGCTTCAACATTGTCTAAATCAGCTTTAAAAGTAACTGATGAATATTTATGGCTTGATGGTAAATATATGGGTACCCTTTATATGACCAACCCTCCTCATGAAACGTGGATGGGCTGGCTAGTTGATTTATTAACGTTATCAGTTGAGTATACTTTGACTTTATTTGTGCATACCTGTAACCAAGATGAGGTTCGTAAACAGCTTAAAGATAAGCACAAATTAGGAACAATGGCACAGACTCAATTATTAGGTACTCCAGACCTAGAAAGTATTGAATCAACTCGAGGTGCTGAAGCCAGTATTTTAGAATTTTTACGCAGTTCGAATAAGGCCTTTGATATTAGTATGTATATTACAACTAAAGCTGATAAATGGGAAGGGTTGCGTCAGAATATGGATGAAGTTATCCGTGTTTTTAAAAACAAAGGCGCGAATTTTGATCGGGCTCAAATGTTACAGTTGGATGCTTGGCAGTCAAGTATGTGCGTTGGAGTTGATAAATTAGCTATAACTCATAGAGTGATGTCACCTGTTGTGGGGACTTTTTGGCCATTTTTTACTGCGTCCTGTGGCACTCCCGATGGTGTTCCTTTTGGTTTTGCGCTAGCTTCGCGCGAACCGGTTTTATTAAACCCATTTTTTCGGGGAGCGGGTAAAGATGCCAATAATATGTTCGTGGTTGGTACTACTGGAGCTGGTAAATCATTTGCTGTATCCATGTTGATTTTACGCTTACTCCCATTAGGGACTAGGTTTGTGTTAATTGATAAAACGGTTGATAAATTTGGTGCTTATCGTTTTATTACCGAATTATTAGGTGATAGCCTTTGTGCTTATGTTGATTTAGGACCAAATTCCGGTATGATTTTAAATCCTTTTGATTTAGGGCCAGAAGATGTTCATCCAGATAGACCTGGTGAGCCAAGTTCTGATAAAATTACGAGTTTATTGTCGCTAATTGATTTAATGCTATCTCCAGAAGGGCGTGAAGAATTAAGCGTTGAAGAAAAATCACTACTGGATGGGTTAATTAGGGTGACTTACATGGATGCCTATTTCCGCAATACGGTTCCAATTATGTCTGATTTGGCTAGAGTAACGGCGCAAGCTGCTAGTGATGAAGTGGATTCGTTGCAAAGAGACAGGTTGCAGCAATTTGCACGAGGTTTATCATTATTTACAAGACAAGGAGCTTTTGGTGGTATTTTAGATGGATATACTAATATTGATACCGAAAAGTTATTTATTGTTTTTGATACTAGAGAAGTAAATGAATCAAGATTGGAAAGAATAGCTGTTTACATGCTGGCAGACTTTATTCGCCGTAAAGCAGCTGAATGCAAGGCACGAAACATTCGTTTTGCTGCAATTATAGATGAAGCGGCAACTTTAATGCGGTTTAAGGCTGGAGCTCGATTATTGGATGATTTATCAAGACGAGCCCGACATTATGGGATGATGTTAGTCTCAATTACTCAACAATTAAAAGATTTCTTTAGACAAGAAGAGCAAGCTGATTCAGTTGTAAAAAATGCCCATATGAAAATAGTCTTACGGCAAGACCCTTCAGATTTGAGAATTCTGAAAGAAACTCTAAGATTAACTAATGCTGAAGTTGATGCCATCGAAAGATTCTCTAAGGATGAAGAAAAGCGTAAAGATAGTCAGTGTTTATTGATTGTCGGTTCAATTCATGGAACCATTAGACTGGTTCCAAGTCAAATGGATTATTGGGTATGTACGTCTGAGCCAATTCGGGATATACCGCGACGTCGTAAAATGATTGAAGATGTTAAAATCAAAAATCCTAAATTAAATAAAACGGATGCTTGCCGCCATGGAGTTTATTATTTGGCAATGAATACTTTGGATGGAAATCAGTAGTTATGGAAAATTTTTTTAAGCCAAGTAAATGGATCGTAGCATTTTGTGCAATTCTTATTGCAATTTGGTTAAGTTTGCAATTTGTTATTAAAGCTAGGTTAACGGAGGAGGGCAAGCAGTTAGCTTATCAGATTTTTAATTGGAATTGGCCCGGGCTATATATTTCCTCGAGTGTAAAAGATATTAGCAATGTTAAAATAGATAAACTGACTCAAGCTGATGCTAAGATTGAGATTGAAGGTCGGCAAAATATTGTAACGTCAAACGGTGATTTGAATCATCAAGTATATTCTATAAAAGTATTACCATTCAAATTAGTTATAGTTTTTTACCATGTAAATAACGCTTGGAAAATAGGTTCAATAATTTTTAATTAATATGTATTGGCGAATTCAAAAGATTGATAATCAAAAAATTATTCGACAGGTAGTTATCCCTGTAGCACTGGTAGTTAGTTTGGGCGTGAATTTTTTCTTTATTTCGAATAATCTGAAAAAAAAATCGATACTGTCTCAAGGGCAAAAAGAAAGTTTTGCTTCATTAGCTAAAAATGTTACCATTCATTTTTTAGATACCAGTTATATTACTTATAAGTATAATACTATGTGTTTAATGAGAGAGCTTTCCCCTAGCTTGATTCAGAAATTAAGAGCTGCTGAAGAATTACCGCAGACTGAGCAACAACTTGATTCTACGGCTCAAGAATATGCCACCAAAAGAAGGGTTTCAGCAATTCGTATTGATAGTGAGACGCAAGGAGATCCAGATAATAGCGGTTTTGTTCCGGTTGATGTTAGTGGTATTACAGTTGTTTCTTCAGCCGATGAATCTGATACCAGTGAACCAAGACCTTTTCACTTTCGCTAT
The DNA here is from genome assembly GCA_027371815.1 of Candidatus Melainabacteria bacterium. Lineage (GTDB taxonomy): Bacteria > Cyanobacteriota > Vampirovibrionia > Obscuribacterales > JAKAZS01 > JAKAZS01. Next base: position 12,051 of record DAHXLC010000090.1, read on the forward strand.
TTAATTGGGATGATTAAGGTTGCTACCGCTAAGGACCCTCTGGATAGTGAACCGGAGCAGAAAAAAGGCCATGGGGGATTTAATAGCCTTGTAGCTGAACCTAAGCAAGAGAATGATTTAATTCCGGTAGTGGTAGATATTCAGGATTTATCGGGTAGTGTTCCCAATAATGCAAGTCATTGACAGTAAACAAGGCTACGAACAAAATTAGATTATTGATTGAGTATAATAGATTAGGTTAATATTGATAAATTTAATTAAACCGGTAAAACGTTAGCTTGATCGAAAGCATGATAACTGCTGCGTACAAGCGGGCCAGAAAAAACGTTTTTAAATCCCAGTTTAAGACCAATGTCCCGATAATTATTAAATTCATCTGGATGAATATATCTAATTACTGGTAAATGATTAGGCGTTGGTTGAAGATACTGACCGATGGTTAATAAATCAACCTGATTACGTCTTAATTCTTCTAATACTTGGATAACTTCACTGGTATCTTCACCTAAACCAAGCATTATTCCTGATTTAGTGGTTAAATTGTGGGCTTTGGCCAGTTGTAACACTTGAAGACTTTGTTCAAAATTAGCTTGAGGTCTAACTTGGCTATATAATCTTGGTACGGTTTCAATATTATGATTTAAAATATCCGGATATGTTTCAAAAATAGTGATTAAAGCTTCACGATTTCCTTTTAAATCAGGAATTAAAACTTCAATTTGGGCATTGGGATTAAGTCTTCTTACTTCAATAATCGTGTTTGCCCAAATACTTGCCCCACCATCAGCTAACTCGTCTCGGTTGACACTAGTAATAACTAAATGTTTTAAGTTTAAAGTTTGAGCTGCTCGAGCAACCCTGATTGGTTCGTCTAAATCTAATTCGGTGGGTTTGCCGGTAATAACATTACAAAATCCACAACTACGTGTGCAGATATTGCCAAGAATCATAAAGGTTGCTGTACCTTGTGACCAGCATTCACCACGGTTAGGGCAGGCAGCTTCTTCACAAACGGTATTAAGTTTATGGGTTTTGATTAAATTTTTGATATTAAAAGAAGCTTCTTGGATAGGAAGCTGAACGTTAATCCATTCAGGTTTACGTAATTGGCATAACTTTTTACCCCATAG
>DAHXLC010000107.1 GCA_027371815.1 Candidatus Melainabacteria bacterium
TTAAACCTTATAAATATGAGTTATTTAGATATTTTGGAATAGGACTGCTGATTTAAATGGAGCAATTTATCCTGAATAGTTTTTGCTGAATTAACTCGGTACTTGCGACCTTTCCAATTTACTTCTCGACCAGTCAATACTAAATAGGCCGAATGAATATACAGGATGGATAAAACCATACAGCCTAAAGGCAACATCAAGAAATGGCGGGATTCTAAACCTTCAAAATGAGTACTGGTACGTTTATACCAACAGATAAGCACAACTAATGACGTTAAGACTAATTGGGTTAATTGAATTAATTCATGACTTAATGGCTGGGTCGCAAAGGCATAAAATAAATAGCCTAAGCATAAAAATGGCAAAAAGACAACATAATTGACAAAAAATAAAATTAAGGCCAAATTGCTTATTTTACTATCAATTAATGAATAAAGATTTTTCGTCCAGCCATACCACAGTGACTGTAAATCAGTGTACATTCGCACCTGGTATAAACCCCGGCCGCAGGCCACCCAAATTTTAAAGCCATTTTCCTTAAAAACTCTACCCAATGCATGATCTTCAACAATTTCGTCACGGACACTTTGATGCCCGCCAATAGCTTCGTAGGCATTGCGGGCGCACAAAATATACTGGCCATAAGCATAGGCTCGTTTAGCCAACGGCTCATTAACTGCATGAAAAGTATCACCCAGTAAAAATGAACTTAATAACAATGGCATAATTAACCTTTCTGCAAAACTGCCAAATTCTTGGACGGGAATGAAAGAGATTAAGTCAATTTTATGCTTACGCACATAACTTACGGCTCTTAAAATTGAATCCTTATGGTGATACGTATCTGCATCTGTAAAAACAAAATATTCACCACTGGCATAAGCTACCGCATTGCGTAAAGCATTACATTTGCCCACCCAACCATCAGGAGCTTCAATCCCTTTAACCATTTTGAGCTTATCCGGATGGAGTTGCGCCAAGCCCTCAATAATAGTGCCAGTACTATCTTGAGAGCGATCATCAATAACAATAATTTCTAAATTAGGATAACTTTGATTTAATAAAGAATCCAAACAACGTAAAATTTTTGATTCTTCATTACGCGCTGGCACCACAACTGAAACCAAAGGGAATTTAGTCAATTTAAGCTCTTGAACATCCGGTATTCTTTGCCTTAATGCATAAAAAACTAAGGTCAGGGCAAAAAAGGTGGTAACTAATACTAAATTACCAATACATAGAGTAATCATAATTAAGTACTCCTTGAATAATCATAGAACCCAGAACCGGTTTTGCGACCTAAATGATTGGCTGCTACATAATTTTTCAGTAGTGGACAAGGTCGATATTTTGAATCACTAAAACCTTCATATAACCTATTTAAGATATTTAGACAGACATCCAAACCAATAAAATCAGCTAATTCTAATGGGCCCATAGGATGGTTATAGCCTAATTTCATCGCTGTATCAATTTCTTCTTTACTGGAAATGCCTTCCATTAATGTATAAATAGCCTCATTGATTAAGACAAGACCAAGCCTAGTGGTAATAAATCCCGGAAAATCATTGGCCATAACTACTTCTTTTCCCAGTTGCAGCGAAAAATCCTTAATTTTAGCGATAGTCTGACTACTGGTATCAAGACCCGGAATTAATTCAATTAACTTCATGATATGAGCGGGCGAAAAAAAATGCATACCAATAAATTGACTGGTTCGCTTAGTTTTAGCCGAAATTTGAGTAACCGATAAACTTGAAGTATTAGTTGCAAAAATACAGTGATTAGGCATCACTTTGTCAAGAGTCGCAAACAACTCCTGTTTTATGGCGAGATTTTCAAAGATAGCTTCAATAACCAAATCACAATTACTCACTGAATCAATTGAATTAGTAAAAGTCAACCGACTTAACATTGATGCAAATTCACTGTCCAGCAGTTTAGCTTTACCAATGGCTTTTTGGCCAATGTCGGTAATAGTCGCCTTAGACTTTTCAAGAGATGATTGATTACTATCATAAACAATCACTTTACCTAACGTTTTCTGGGTAATTAAATAAGCAATATGGGTACCCATGAAACCAGAGCCTGAAATAAGAATGTTGGAAAAAATTGAATCTGCCATAACCTTAATGATAACTTAAATTAAACAATTGAGTATGAATCTTAAAATTTAACGTAAAAATATAATAATTAAATACTAACTAGCATATTATGCAAAATTACCCTAATTTAACAGTTATAATTATATAATTTAAAAAACTTAATGTGGAAAATTAAAAATGTTTAAAAAAATTCTCATTGCCAATCGTGGAGAAATTGCTTTACGGCTATTAACCGCTTGTAAAGAATTGGGTTGTAAAACAGCTATTATTTATGCCCAAGTTGATGATTCGAGTAATCTGCTTAATTATGCAGATGAAAAGTATTTAATTCCAGGCAAGCCCATTGAAGCCTATTTAAATATTGATGCAATTATTCAAACTGCTAAACAAAATAATATTGATGCAATTCATCCTGGCTATGGTTTTTTGTCCGAAAACTATCATTTTGCTAAATCCTGTACCGAAAATAACATTGCTTTTATTGGCCCAAACTATAACATAATCAAACAAATGGGTTCAAAAATTGAATCACGACAGATTATGGCTAAATATAATATCCCTATGGTACCAGGTACGATTACTGCTATCAACGATATTGATGAGGTTAAGGCTTTTGCGCAAACATACAATTACCCTATTGCCTGTAAGGCATCTGGTGGTGGAGGCGGACGCGGATTTGTCCTGATTAACCAGGCAGATGAAATAGAATCAGCGCTGAAAAAGGCAAGCAGTGAAAGTTTAAGATATTTTGGTAGCAGTGATATATATCTTGAAAAATATTTTAAAGAAGCTAAACATATTGAAGTGCAGATAATGGCCGATAACTATGGCAATATTATAACGCTCGGTGAGCGTGATTGCTCAACGCAAAGGCGTCATCAAAAATTAATTGAGGAAAGCCCAGCCGCTAGCATTAGTCCCAGTGTAAGAAAAACACTTCACGAAACGGCGATCAAAATTGCCAAATTAATTAATTATAATAATATTGGTACTATAGAATTTTTAGTAGCTGACGATAAAATTTATTTTTTAGAAGTCAACAGCCGTATTCAAGTTGAACACCCCGTAACCGAGGTAACTACCCATATCGACATTGCTAAAGAACAAATCAGGCTAGCTAGCGGTGAAAAACTCCAATATTCACAAAACATAATACCAGTTGGACATGGTATTGAATTTAGAATTAATGCGGAAAATCCATATGCAAATTTCCAGCCTAATTTTGGTAGAATAGACAGTTTTACGGTTCCACAACAACCATTTGTCAGAGTCGATACCCATTGCCATAATAATTATGAAATCACCCCATATTTTGACTCGCTGCTAGCTAAATTAATTATTTGGGGTAAAGACCGTAATGAAGCCATCCAACGCAGTAAAATTGCTCTAGAAAATTTTAAAATTACGGGTATTGAAACAACACTTGATTTTCACCGCAAGATTATTGATGATAAAATTTTTATTAACGATAAAATTTTTACTTCATATGTAGAAACTGAATTTATCCATTTACTTAAAAGTAATTCCACCCAGAATAAACCTAGCCAAACAGCCTCAAAAACTTTAACAGCTAATACGCCGAACATTATTACCCAAGCGGATCAATTAACTCAATTAGCCAATAGTAAAAGTTTTAGAGTTAAAGTGGATAATGAAATATTTAATGTCGAAATAGCTGAAATTAAATCCTCAAAAACTCCCCTAAAATTTAAACAAAATAAAATCAATCATTTTACTAAACCGCTAGACGAAGAAATAATATCGGTTAAAATGCCCGGCTTAATCAAAAATATACTTGTAAAATCGGGCGACATCATTAAAGCTGGTCAAAAATTATTGGTTATTGAAGCCATGAAAATGGAATCCGAAATTGTAGCCAACCATGATGGTCAAGTTGACGAAATTCTAGTTAAACCTGATGAAACGGTTGATGGCAATGCTACCTTAATGAAAATTAAAATGCTATGAAAATTGGTATTGGCTATGACGTCCATCAATTAGTGACCAATCGAAAATTTATTATTGGCGGTATCGAAATTAAATATGAAAAAGGGCTTCTTGGTCACTCTGATGGTGATGTACTAACCCATGCAATTATCAATGCTTTACTTGGGGCTATGGGGCTTGGTGATATTGGTCAATATTTTCCCTCCAGTGATATGCGTTATCATAATATGCTAAGTACGAATCTCCTCAAAGAAATTAAAGCTCTTTTAGATCAAAATCAATATCAAATTGTAAATATTGATACCATAATAATTTGTCAAAATCCCAAATTAAGCCCATACTACCAAAGCATTAAACATAACCTGGCTCAAGTTTTAAATATGCCAATTACGGATATTAATATAAAATCTACAACTACTGATAATTTAGGCGTTATTGGACAAGGTTTAGGAATTGCAGCGCAAGCTATAACGCTATTGGCAAAGACAACCTAAACTTGTCCGTCGGCTAGTATACGGCAGAGCCAATCGTCGAAAAAATACCAATCAATTTATTGTATTTTACTACATCAGTTAATAAATTTATAAACCGCAAAGTAATACTTTGAGTTTAAATACTTTTAAAGATGTTAAAATTTAATCTTCAAATATGTCTAAATCACACAAATCCTCATTTAAATATATCTATTATTGGGTATTAATTAACTAGTTAATAAATTATGAAAGTCAAATAATGAAATTATGTAAAATATGTAAAAGATCATTTAGGGATTCAACTAACAGTTGTCCATTTGACGGTAATTTGTTGGAATTTATTAATGACCCCTTAATTGGTGCTTTAATTAATGAAAAATATGTATTGGAAGATTTAATTGGTGAAGGAGCCAGCAGTACAGTATACAAAGCAACCAGGTTACTAATTGGGCAAGATGTAGCTGTTAAGATTCTCAATTATCCAGTTCAGGCAACTGCTCCATCTTTAGCCAAGTTTTTTCGCGAAATAACGGCCACTTCGCGAATTCGGCATCAAAATATCGTAACCGTATTTGAATCAGGCTTAACCGATGACAATAAACCTTTTATGGTCATGGAATATCTTGAAGGCAACACCTTGTCAAGGACGTTGGCCGAAAACGATACAATGTCAATTTCTCGAGTAATTGACATTGTTGGTCAGGTAGCCCGAGGATTAAATGAAGCCCATCAGGCCGGCATAATTCACAAAGATATAAAACCTGCCAATATTCTTTTATCCAGTTCTAATTCAAATAATGATTTTGTTAAAATAGTTGATTTTGGTATTGCCGAATTAAACGATGTAAGTTTAATTCGGTCGGGCACCCAAAAAATTGTAGGATCGCCAGCTTATATGTCACCGGAACAATGTAAAGGTACTGAAGTTGACTTTAAAACCGATATTTATGCAACCGGAATTTTAACTTTTGAATTATTAACTGGCAAAAGACCATTTTCCGCAAACGATATTATCAAACTCATGCAAATGCACATTAGTGATCCAATCCCCAATATTTATGATTTCGATGCAAAATTTAAGAATTACCCTGAGTTAAATAATGTAATTAAACAATCTTTGGCAAAGTCTAAAACTGATCGCCAAAACTCGATACTCGAATTTTTTGAACAGTTAGAAGCCAGTATTAAAATGCCTAGCCCTAACTACAGCAAATTAAATTCCCCTAAAGCTGAGCGCGAAAGAAAAGTCAATATTAATAATGATGATGACCCAAGTGAACCAGATTTGTATTCGGCCGATTTTTACGATATTCCCATTGAAGAAAGATTAATTGAATTAGCTGACCCGGTTAAAACCTTAGAATTTAATCCTCTCAATAATAATAATGAAGGCATTGAAGTATCTAAAATAATGCGGGAAATAATTGTTCAGGCTAAACATAATAAGGATGATCAAAAAGCCAATTTAGCTAAACTGGATATTAATAGAACGATAGCTTCAACACCTAACGAAAATGTAATTCATGATTTAGGAAGTAAACTGGAATTAAAACATTTAAATCAATCAGTCCAAACAACTGATCAGTTAAAACAGTGGCATGCCAATAAAATTTCATCAGAATCACATTTATCCGATATGAAAAAGGCGTTTCAACAAGAAAAAAAAGCTAAACCCATTTTAACCAATATTATCTTTGTTATTTTAGCCATTATGGTTTTTCTTATCTTAAAATTTGTCCTGCACAGTTTTTAACAACTTTAAGCATTATTCAAACAATCTGCCCAATAATAACAACAGTATCGTTTTTTGAAAATCATAACGGGGCTAGCTATATTAATTCAAACAATCTGACCATTTATGACAACAGTTTTGATTTCTAAATTGGTTTTATCCCATAAAATCAAGTCAGCACATTTGTCTTGAGCAATAACACCAATATAATCTAAATTATTAAGAACTCTGGCACAATTATACGAAGCCATCATAATAGCTTGCTGAAAACTACAGATATTCCATTCAACTAAATTACGCACACCTTGACTTAAAGTAATGGATGAGCCAACCAAACCACCGCCGCTAGTGCCAACCGTAGCACAATCTGTAACTAAAATGACATTATTTATGCCTTTTGTCTTTATGACAAGTTTAATGATATTTTTATCTAAATGCAAG
>DAHXLC010000116.1 GCA_027371815.1 Candidatus Melainabacteria bacterium
ATGATAGTAGTATTGATAATCGCTATTTGTTAAATGATGAGCCATTAACAATCAAAGCCATATTTAGTAATTATTGTATTAAATTAATTGATGCAAATATTGTCTTATTTAAGAGGCATTTATTTAATTGTCCAGAAATTAAGATGTCTCAATTACTAAATATGGCTTTGATTGTTAATGGCTCATCATTTAACAAATAGCGATTATCAATACTACTATCATTTAACAAATAACCATAGTCAATTTTATTAGAATATTGCAATTTATCCGTTACCATTTTTTCCCAGATTAAATATTCGGGTGCTTTTTTAGCAGATAAGAAAAATTTTTGATTTTGTAAATCCAACCATGGTGTATAAGCAATATAAGATTGAAACAGCGGTCGCGGATCCCAATTTAATCCATTAGCAAAAATACTTACCATGTCAAATGGGTAACAATCTACAGTTTGATTTTTAATTTCCTGTAATACTTTTGGACTAAACTTAAGCAAATTAAGTGTTTCAGTTGAAAATTTATTATTAAATTTAACTATGTTATCACAATTGAAAATATTGCCTGGAATAAGATTTGCTTTAATATTATTTAAAAATATATCACTAACAAATGTCTTACTTTGTCTAGGATTATATACAGTCATGTTAGTACTATAAATATTCATACATTCAAAAGATAGTAGTATTACAGAAAAATATAACAAATATTTTTTAAGATCTTTTTGAAATAAAAGTGGCATAAATAGAAAATAAAAATATAATTGAAAAAATTCATAAAATATATGATCAACTCTAGCTAAAACATACTTTAACCACAATAATATTGCTGGTAGAAAAATAATCAGAAAAATACTGGCTATTCTTTTTTTTAAAGTTAAAATAATTCCCAGCACTGGAAGTATTATACTTAAAACAAAAAATAGCTTATTATGTAAAAAACCATAGATCATGGTATCCGAATTACCAATAGTTAATTCTATTGTGGCTTTTAAATACATCGGAAATGTCTTAAAACTACCAATCATTAAATACCAGATACTAAAATAAGGCAATGCCAAAAACAGAAAAATTTTATAAGGTTGAATAACTTTTCGACGCTGATAAAACAAGCAAATATAATAAGAAAAAAAAATAATTAATGCTAAATAAGTAAATGCTGGTTTAATAAGACCAGTTAAAGACGTAATACCAATAGCCAAATATAAATACAGATTTTTTTTAGGGTAAATACTATGAATTAACAAAAGATTTATTACGATAAATATTAATAAATAGCCAAAATATATTCCATAATAATTCTGACAAATCAATAAAATGCCAACAGGTATGTACATAAATAAAAGTTTTAAAGGGTTATCTTTATGATGTAAACTGAACATCAAATAAACAATTGTTAAAATTAAAAACAATTTAACCAACAAATAAACAATTGTTCCCAAAAATATATTGTTATTTATACATTCTGGAAATTCAACAAAAGCAAGTGGCCCATAATTAAAGAATAAATCTTTACCAATAATATGCCCGGTAGCATATAGATTACTGACCAATTTAAAACAGGGATCCAGGCCACTAGTTATATTTACAATTTGCAGTTGTTTTTACGGTATTTTATCTGTTTTTTAATAATCTCCAAATTGTAAATATAACTAGTGGCCTGGATC
>DAHXLC010000119.1 GCA_027371815.1 Candidatus Melainabacteria bacterium
GTTTAGCTGCTAATAAGCAAATTAGGGTTATAATGGGTTATCGAGATCGAAAAAAATATCCTTGGATTAAGGATTTACCTTAGTTAAGGCCTGTAAATCGTCAATATAAATCATGTCAAACATTTAAGACTTAACCAAAAACTGGCTTGACCAATCTAACGAACCTGGTTTACCAATAACTATTGTGGTTTTATGAATATTACCAGTTTTGGGAAACACAATAACTTGCTTATCTAGACTGCCAACGTCAAGACCAGCCGCTAAAGCAATGGCAATCGGTCCAGCTGTGTCCCAAGTCTTTAATTTAGCGTCAAAATGGACATATAAATCAGCGTCATTCTCAATAATCTTAACTATTTTTATGCCAATACTACCTGATTTAACTAGGCTTACATTTGGTAAATCCTTAATCCAAGGATATTTTTTTCGATCTCGATAACCCATTATAACCCTAATTTGCTTATTAGCAGCTAAACTTAAAACTGGCTCTAATTTGATTATCTCTTGGTTTGCTTTTAAACAGACTAAGCTAAAATCGGGTCCACCATAATAAGTAATACCGGTTGCTGGAGCATGTACAAAACCAAAAACCGGTTTTAAATTTTGGCAGGTTTTTTGTGATAATGAAATTATCAAAATTGTTCATTCTGGAAAAAATGATTTGGAAATTATTTTTGGGATTACTAACCAAAAACCGGAAAATGTTTTTGATATTCAAGTTGCTGCTTGCTTTTGTGGTTATGGTTTTCAGTTAGGTTTGGCCAAGCTTTTAAAAGACTTGTTGGCTGTTTATATTTCTAAAAGTCAAACACGTTCAAATTGGGCCAGTCGACCTCTCACTCAGGAACAAATAATTTATGCTGTAAATGATGTTAAATATTTGTTTAAGCTATATGAAATTCTATTGGTTAAAGTTAAGGAGTTACAAAGGTTGGACTGGGTTTTACAAGAGTCGGTTAAATATGATTTTTATCAGTCTAAAAAAATTCCTCAAGTTAGAAACGCTAATGGTTTAGAATTAGCTAAGCAATATTTGCTGGAAAAGTTAGCGATAATTCGCTTTGATTATGCACGTACTTTTAATTTGCCAGTTAAAACTGTTGCAACTGATGAAGCCTTAATTGAATTGGTGAGTAATAAAATTGGCAAATTGGCCGATTTAAAAAAAATTCATGGCTTAAGCCCTGATTTTATTATTGAATCTGGTCAACCAATATTAGAAATTATCAATAATTCAAATATTGATTTAAATATGTGGAAAAATAATGTTAAATATTTTAATAAGGAAAAACATTTATTTCTTAATGAATTAATTTATTTTATGGCAAAATCTACAGCTTTAAAAGTAAATTTACCGGTTGAATTTTTAGCTTCACGATCAGATATTGAAAAATTGGTTTTCAATTTTTTACAGGAAGATTACAATTATTCAGATAATATTATTATCAAAAATTGGCGCAAGGAAATTTTAGGTGATAATATTATAAAAGTTTTACAAGGTCAAACGGTGAAGATTTGTTTAGGTGAAGCAGGCTTGAATTTGGATTTAAAATTATTTAAAAATGATGTTTGACTTTTAATTTGTTACGCTAACTCTAGTTAATATTTTGAAGTTGTAAAAAAGAAGATCAATATAAGTGGTATCATAGTTTTGGTTGTATGTCTGAAATGCTGTGTCCGCCCAGCACTTGTTGATTTTAGGTAAAATAATGATTTTTAAGGTTAAATTGTTTTATGCTACCATTTTAAGGCATTGTTTGTTCAGGATAATTATAAATTTATTCCTAATAGTTATTATGGTGTTAAAAATTGTTAAAATACTTACGATCACCAAAATGATGTTTTTTTATTACTACCGGAGTGTATAAGGCTTTTAACTGTAGATAATTTTCCTGTAGTAACAATTGTGGTAACCTGATGGTAACATTATGTTTTAGACTTTTTGTAATATAATAATAGCTAATAAACATAGTAAGGAAATTATATTGTGACAGCAATAGGAAAAAATGAGTGTCCACTTCAAAGTATCCTCCAGATTTTAACTGGTTCATGGACGACAACTATATTGTGGCAGTTAAAATGTAATGGTCCATTGCGATTTGGTGAATTAAAGCGAAATATCTTGGGGATTTCTAGTAAAGTCTTAACCCAAAGACTTCGATTCCTTGAAAGTGAGCGAGTTATTTATCGTAAGTCCTACGGAGTCAAAGTCTTAAAAGTGAGTTATGGCTTAACCCAGCGTGGTGAGGAATTAGGCTTGGTTTGTAAGTCATTAAATGAATTGGCAATGTCCTGGAATATCGAAACTGAAACAGCAGAACCAAATTACCAATCGCTTAATTTACTGAGTGGTTTAGAAATCGGTATACCGCCAAATTCCTTGGATACTGAAATTTTGTCTAATGTTGAGTCTAATTCGCAAATAACTAAGACTTTCAATAATGACTGAATTAATTGATAATGATGAATTACGTTTGCCCAAAATAGGTCATATAAACTATTTAAACTGTTGGCCAATCACATATCCATTAATGCAGTTAGATTTGCCTTTTCAGCTCGTTTTAGGTAATCCGCAGGAATTAAATAAGCGTTATGCTCGTGGAGAATTAAAAGCTGGGGCGATGAGTTCATTTCATTTCTTAATAAGTGGGGCAAGTAACGACCCTTTTATTTTAATGCCTGATTTAAGCATATCAAGTTTTGGTAAAGTTGGAAGTGTTTTAATGATAAGTAAAATCGGCTTTGATTTTACTGCTGACAGTATAATTGAAGTTACCAGTCAATCTTTAACTAGTGTTAATTTATTGAAAATTTTACTATTAGAAAAAATTGGGTTTTTGCCAATTTTAAAAGTCACTAATCGACCTGACTTGGATAAGGCTCAAGCAATTTTGGTTATTGGTGATGAGGCCTTAAGTTTTATGGTGCAAAATAATTGGGAAATCTATGATTTGGGGCAGTGGTGGTTTGAAAAATATAAATTACCGATGGTTTATGGTGTTTGGGGGTATCGTCAAAGCTTTTATCAACAAAATAGGCATAAAGTTCAAGTGATTTCCGCTAAATTCCACGAAGCTTTATTAATGGGGCTAGGACGGTTAAAAGCTGAGGTGATTGAAACGGCTGTAGCTAAAACTAATTATTCAAGCCGTAAATTAGCGCAATATTTTTATCAGTTGTTAAATTTTAATATGAACCAAGAACATCATGATGGTTTAG
>DAHXLC010000123.1 GCA_027371815.1 Candidatus Melainabacteria bacterium
AAAGTTAACCAATCAACTTTAACCGTCAATTTTAAATAAAAATTTCACCTCATACGCTATTTAGGAAGTGTGCCTGTATGAACATGTTTAAGCGCATTGCTCGTTTTTTATTGCTAATAATTGTTCTTCAATTCAATTTAAATTTGAGTTCGTTTGCCCACAAATCTCAATATACCGAATTTTATCATCAAATTTGGCAATTAGTAAGAGACAATTACTACGATGCAAATTTTCATGGCGTAAACTGGAAACAATACGAACACAAATATGATAAACAAATTAAGACCCAACAAGATGCTTATCGTTATTCTAATTTAATGTTATCTAGCCTTGAAGATCCCTATACTAGATTACTCGATCCCACAGCTTTTGGTGATGAAAGTGATGCAATTGATTCCCGTGTAGTTGGCATTGGTATTAATATTCAACAATCAAAATCTACTGGTTATTTAGTTATAACCCGAACTCTAGATGATTCGCCAGCAGCTCTAGCTGGTTTACGTGAAGGGGATGAACTAATTTCAATTGACAATCATAACTCGATTGGCTTAAACCCTGAGCAAGCAGCCGAATTGATTCGCGGTAAGGCTGGCACAACCTTAGATATGATTGTCCGTCGCCACGATGACAATTTAAAATTTATTATCGAACGTCAACAAATAACTATTCACCCAGTTACAGCTAAAAGACTTAATGATGATATTGGTTACATTCAATTATCAACCTTTATCTCAGGTGATGCTGCTAGCGAATTTAAAGCTGCCTTAAATAAATTAGCCTCAACCAAAGGGATTATTTTAGACTTACGCTCTAATCCTGGTGGCTTGTTATCTAATGCTTTTAAAATTGCTTCCATGCTTTTACCGCAAGGCAATATTGTCACCACAATTTCTCGAACTGACTGTGCTACAAATTATACTAATGGTAAAAATTTAACCAATAACCCAATTGTCGTGCTGGTAGATGAAGAAAGTGCCAGTGCTAGTGAAATTCTTGCTGGAGCCTTAAAAGACAACTCTCGAGCCTTAATTGTCGGAACCAGAACTTATGGTAAAGGCTTAGTCCAAGAAATCAACCAACTTCCTTTCGGAGCGGCTGTACATATAACGGTTTCAAAATACTTAACGCCATCAGGATTAGATATAAATAAAATTGGTATTTCCCCAGATGTTGTTGTTCAAAATAAAGCTGAACAATTAGCGGTAGCCAAACAATATTTAAACCAGCAAATTGCTTATAGAAATAGTAATAATAATCTAGCTAATTCTTCGGTCGCTCTAAAATAATCCTTAAAAGCAAAAAATTGTAAAAACCCCTAAATTAAAATGACTTAGGGGTTTTTAATTTATAAGTAAATTAACTGATTAATCTACGATTTTTATAAAATTCCATTGACAAGTTTTACTGTTTAAAGTTTATTGGTTAACCTACACCAAGCTTCACTTAATAAGTATATATATATACTTAAGGATTAAATTATTATGAAAATTTTGGCTTTTTTAATACAGATCAAAATATCTATATTAAACTATCCATATTTTCCAAGGAGCTTTTATGTCTAAAATATTATGTGTTTTATATCCCGATCCCATCACAGGTTACCCGCCAAATTATAGTCGCAATGATTTACCAGTCATTACGCATTACCCCGATGGACAAACAACGCCATCACCTAAAGCACTTGATTTTAAACCTGGTGAATTATTAGGTTGTGTATCGGGTGCATTAGGTTTAAGACCGTATCTTGAATCGTCAGGTCACGAATTTATTGTGACTAGTGACAAAGAAGGCGCTGATAGCGAATTTGCCAAACATTTAACCGATGCGGATATTGTAATTTCGCAGCCTTTTTGGCCAGCTTACCTGACCAAAGAAAATATGAAAACCGCCACAAAATTAAAACTTGTTATAACAGCAGGCATTGGCTCGGATCATACTGACTTAAAAGCAGCCAATGATTTTGACATTACCGTAGCTGAAGTAACTTACAGTAACAGTATAAGCGTAGCTGAACATGAGGTGATGATGATTTTAGCTCTCGTACGCAATTATTTACCTTCTCATGAATGGGTGGTTCAAGGTGGCTGGAATATTGCCGACTGTTCAATGCGTGCTTATGACCTAGAGGGTATGCAGGTCGGAACTGTAGCTGCTGGTCGTATTGGCCAAGGTGTGTTAAAACGTTTAAAACCATTTGATGTTAAATTGCATTATACTGATAAACACAGGCTGCCCTTAAACGTCGAAACCGAATTAGGCGTTAAATTCCATGAAAGTGTTGAAGAAATGGTTAAAGTTTGTGATGTCGTAACCTTAAACTGCCCATTACACCCTGAAACGGAAAATATGTTTGATAAAAAACTAATTGCCCAAATGAAACGTGGCAGTTATTTAATTAACTGCGCCCGAGGCAAACTAGTAAATCGTGATGCCATTGTTGAAGCTTTAGAAACTGGACATATTGCTGGTTATGCTGGTGATGTCTGGTTCCCGCAACCAGCTCCAAGTAATCACCCCTGGCGTAATATGCCATATCAAGGAATGACACCACATACCGCTGGCACATCAATATCAGCTCAAGCCAGATATAGCTTCAACAATGGCATCACGATTTACTAGTTTGCCTCGGGCGCAGTTAATTAAATAACTGCCACGTTTCATTTGGGCAATTAGTTTTTTATCAAACATATTTTCCGTTT
>DAHXLC010000124.1 GCA_027371815.1 Candidatus Melainabacteria bacterium
CAGTTAAAAATGCCTTTTATTATTAATAAATCTTTTGATAATATAAGTGATAGTTATAAAAGTATTTTAAATTGTCTTGGTAATGAAGATAATGTCTTAATTTTCCCGGTTTTTAAACAAGAGCAGTTGGAAGGGATATTGTTTTTTATCACAGATTGTAAAGATAAATTAGCCTCATTAAAAATACTTAGTAAGGTATTAACCAATGAATTAAATAAATATCAAGATGAATTATTTAATAACGATGGTTTTAATAATGAAAAAATTGATTGGAAAACCTTTGATTTGGTTGTAAAAACGGCTCAATGTTTTGATGTGAATTTATTGATTAAACACACTTTAAATTCGTTAAGAATCATTACTAATAAAGATATTGTACTTATTGCTGGATTAGATAAGTTACGCCCGTTTGAAATAAATGAAAGTTCCCAAAATAATAGTAATAAGCAATTAATGGCGTTAAAGTCAACTAGGCTACCACCTGATTTATATAACCAATTTAGCCATGGCTATAAAACTTATAATCAGCAGGTTCAATTAAATGATTTAGCACCAAGCGCTAAACTTTATCTTCAGGACATTAACGTGAAATCACTTATTGGTTATCCTTTGGTTCTTAATAATATTAGTAGCGGTATTATTTTAATGATGGGTTGTAATAATGATATTCAGTTAGACCGAACCAAAGAAAAAATTGTAAAAATGCTCGTAGATAATTTTTGTCAGTTGTATAAATTTTACCTTGAACATCAATTATTAAAAGATCAACTTTTGAATATTGAGTTAGTTCAATCGTTAATTCTAACATTACAAAATACGATAAATACAAGTCAGGTTCCACTTCCTAATTCTGTAGGCTTGAGTTCTAGGCTGGTTACCAGTAATCAAACACCATTATCAGTTCGGGAGATTGAAGTATTAACTTTAATAGCTCAAGGATTAGGCAATAAAGAAATTGCCCAAAAATTATTTTTAACCGAATCAACTATTGAATTACATTCTTCAAGGCTAAAGAAAAAGCTTTTGCTTAAAAGCCGTACTGCACTTGTAAAATTTGCTTGTGAAAACGGATTTGTTTAATTGCCCTGCATCGTCCTTAAATTTTATCGGTAGCTTAGGGCTTCAGCAATATGTTTGTACTGAATATCATCAATCCCATCTAGATCTGCTATGGTTCTGCTGACTCGAATAATTCGATCAAAGGACCTGGCTGATAGGCCTAAACTGTTAACCGCTTTAGCTAGTAGCTGTTGGCTTTGTTTATCTATGTTACAGTGTTCTTTTAAAAGTTTACCTTTGAGCATACTGTTATAAGCAAATTCTTGATTGTTTTGCCGGTTTTTCTGACGGTTTACGGCCATTAAAACCCTTTGGCGAATGGATTCAGATGATTCGGCTACATCATCACTGGCTAATTCTTGTTCATTTAACCTTGGAACGCTAACATGTAAATCAATGCGATCTAATAAAGGGCCAGATAATCTGGACCAGTATTTTTGAGCTAAATGGGGACTACAATTACAATATTGGACTAAGTCACCTTTAAACCCACAAGGACAAGGGTTGCAAGCAGCCACTAGTAAAAAATTAGCTGGATAGGTTAAGGTCTGGTTGGCTCTGGTTATAATAATATTATGGGTTTCCAGAGGTTGTCTTAAATTGTCTAAAAGAGTGCGGGAAAATTCCGTTAACTCATCGAGGAATAATATGCCTAAATGAGCGAGCGAAATTTCTCCTGGTTTCGGTCTTACCCCACCGCCAATTAATCCAGCTACTGATGAGCTGTGATGAGGCTGGCGCAAGGGTCTAGTCGTAACCAGTTGTCCAGGATTATAAAGCAATTTTGCTACTGAGTATAATTTAGTTAATTCAATAGCTTCGGTATAGGTAAGTGGTGGCATAATTGTTGTAATTGCGTGCGCCAGCATTGATTTACCTGATCCAGGCGGACCCACCAGTAATATATTATGTTTGCCACCAGCCGCAATTTCAAGGGCTCGTTTAGCATAATTTTGACCTTTAACATGTTTAAAGTCTAAGTCATCATTAATAATTTCAAGGTTTATGCCAAATTGTTCTTGATTAAATTTTGCCATTGGCGCAATTTCATCTTGGTTATTTAATAAGCGTAAAACATCATTTAAATGATTAAGGCCATAAACATTTAAATCTTTAATATAGGATGCTTCGGATGCTACACAATGCGGTACAACGAGATTGTTTATCCCATAATTTTTACAGGCTATGGCTAAGGGTAAGACTCCAGGAATTGGTTTTAAACTTCCATCCAAGCCTAATTCACCGGCAAACCAAAAATCATTTAATCTTGCCGTATTAAGCATTTGCGTTGAGGCTAATATTCCGACCGCAATTGGTAAGTCGTAAGCTGGTCCATCTTTATGGACGTCAGCTGGCGCTAGGTTAATAATCCATTTCTTGCCTGGTGGAATAAGCAAGCCACAGGATTTTATGCTTGAGCGAACACGTTCTTGGGCTTCGCGAATGGCCGTCCCCGGTAAGCCAACTATTTGGATTTGGCCAATGCCATTATTACAGTCAATTTCCACTTCAATTAAATTGGCGTCAATTCCATTTAAACAACCCGATAAAATTTTTACGTACATATCAATAATCCTCATAAAAGTTCTAATTGATATAACGAAATTTATTTAAAAAAGTTCTAAAATTTAATGTACTTGACTTGTTGATTTTACAGGCGTTAACCAATCCTTAAATTTATTTAATTCGCCGCGACAAGTTTTAAGGTATTGTTCTTGAATTTTGGCTGTTATTGAACCAACTTGTTCATTGCCAATTTTGCGATTATCTACATTTAATACTGGAGTAATCTGGGCTCCGGTTCCACAAAAGAATATTTCGTCAGCTAGATATAATTCACTGCGATCAATTGTTCTATCCATAGTTTCAATATTTAATTCTGATTTGGCTAGTTTTATGACCGTATCTCGAGTTATACCTTCAAGGATATTATCCGTAATTGATGAAGTTATGAGTTTGCCATGTTTAACCAGGAAAATATTCATCGCCGATCCTTCGCTTACATGTCCACTTTCAGTTAAAACGATACAGTCGTCAAACCCACTGGCTTGAGCGTCACCTTTAGCTAGAGCCGTATTAGCGTAGGCGCCAACGATTTTACCACGCGCCGGAATAGCGTTATCCTCAACACGGCGCCAGCTTGATACCTGGACTTTAAGGCCGGAATTGGCATTAAAATAGTCACCGAAAGGAATCATAAAAATACTAAGATCACTTGGATTAATGGTGCCTAGACCAGGGCCAATTTTTTTTGCACTATTATAGACGCTAGGCCTTATATATATATCTTCTTTAGGGTTATTTTTGTTTACCAAATCAACAATTAATTGATAAATATCATTTTGGGTATATTTAATTTCTAGTCTTAAAATTTTTATATTTTCTAGCAGTCGTTGAATATGTTCGTTTAGCCTGAATAAATAAACTGTGTCATGGCTGGAATTGTAATAGCCGCGAATACCTTCAAAAATTGCTGTGCCATACATAAAAGCATGACACATAATACTTACTTTGGCATCATTAAGGTTAACAAAATTGTCTTCAAAAAAGGCTACTAAATTATCTTTCAATTAGTTTTCTCCTGATTAGCTTTAGTAAGGTTGTCTTTAAGATATTTAATTCTTAAGGCAATATATTTTTCTTTAGATTTTTCGGGTTCAAGAATAAGAAAAATTTGAAATTCATTTATGGCTTTTTGCCATTCCTGATTACTTTCATAAATATTAGCTAAATCATAAACCGCTTCCGAGCATTTAGGATTATCTTTAAGCGTTGTTATTAGTTCTTTTTGAGCTAATGGATAATCATTATTTTCGAGATAAACTTTAGCTAAGCCAAGATGAGGCTCATATTTTTCAGGATAAGCGGCAATAAGACCCTCAAAAATATGGGTCGCCGTATTAAGCTCGCCTTGATCTAATTCTTGATAACCAGCGTTAATTTTTTTTAAGTATTTTTGATTACTTGGCGCTGAATCAGTTTTAGTTATATTTAAACTAAGGAAAAGCAGAATGGCTAAAAATATTTTAACGTAAATCAAGTTATGGTCTCCAAAGCATCAAATAATTTAATTACCAATTAGCATTATAAGCCTAATTATAGTATGAAATAATTAAAAGTTTGCAAAATTAAAGCTTAAACTAAATTTGGCAATTTAAGGTTAATCATATCCTGAATGTGTAACACTAAAGTGTTAGTGTTACATAAATGCTAGAGAAAATATTTAACCTGTTTATTTCACTCTTTATGGGCTTTAAAAGTGTGTTCGAGTTAGATAAGATAGAAATATCAAAGGGCTAAGCAATTTTACAAGTTTAGACAAGGAAAGGAGTTATAACTATGACAATGAATTTATTAGTTAATCATTTAACTACCCAAACTATAGATATTGACACCAATACTTGTACGTGTGACTATTGTAAATTTATTAGCCCTAGCGATTTTAATATTGATGATTATACATATGAAGAAAATTCGCAACAGGCTTTTTTAAAAAATCTTAAAAGTGAAGATGAAGTTTTATTATATGGTTTTCGTATTAATATTGGTCGTGACGAAGACAATCAAGTCGTTCTAACTGATAGTAGTGTTTCCCGAAATCATGCGCAAATTACCGTTGTTGACAATCGGTATTATATTGAAGACTGTAACAGCAAAAATGGCACTTATGTTAATGGTAAATATCTAAAAGCTAAAATGGAATTAAAAGCTGGTGACATTATTCGCATTGGTATAAGTCAGTTTGAAATCCATATTGATCAAGATAGTTTTGCTAAATTAGCTCCAGTCATTGATATCAGAGTTAACAGTGTAATTAAATCTGAACATTTGGCTATTGCGGCTTAAAATTATTTAATATTGGTAAAAATATTGTTAATAATATTCTTTATAAATCATAAACTTTTGTTTCTGGCTTAAGAATATTTGCTAACCTAAGAAATAATAATTATTTGTAGGTTAGGATTTTATGAAAATAAGTAAGGTTTTGCTTGTCCGCAAAAAATCAACTTACGAAATTCAAGCACTTGAACATCAAGAGAGTAAGTTCTTAGCATTAATTCAAAATAATCATGAAAGTATTAAAAAGGTTATTCAGGCACATGACGAACATAAAGCAAGTTTGAATTTAATTACTCAGGTATTAGAAAATAAAGGGATAAGTTATGAAATTAAGGACAGATCAAAAATTTCCCAAAAGATTACTGATGTAGATTTAGTTATTAGTGTTGGTGGTGATGGTACACTGCTGGATGCCAGTCATTTTATTCATGATCAGATCCCGATTCTTGGTGTTAATTCATCTACTTCATCAAGTTTTGGCCATTTTTGCCTAGCTCAAGGGCATAATTTTAAACATTATCTAGAAGCAATCGCTAATGATAATATTCAACCAATCGCCATTTTACGCTTGGAATTGTTGATTAATAATATTAGTCAAAATGATTTGATTTTGAATGAAGTATTATTAACCCATCCCAACCCTGCGGCTACTAGCCGTTATTTAATCAGTATCAATGCTGATTTTGAAGAACAGCGTTCATCAGGCATAATTATTGCCACTCCAGCCGGTTCGACGGGCACTTTAAAAGCTGCGTTAGGACAGGTTATGCCAATATATATTGATGATTTTCAGTATTTGGTGCGCGAGCCAGGTTTGCGTCCTAATGAGGTTTTTAAATATCAAAAAGGGATATTAAATAAACGCAGCTGTGTTAAAATTGTGTCAAAAATGCGCCAGGCTAAAGCATTTATTGATGGTCCTCATTTGAGTTTTGATTTTAATTTAGGTGATGAAGTGATGGTTCGACCAAGTTCTAAATTTTTATTTGCTTTTATTGATAAAAATGTAAATGAACAATTTAAATAATCAAGAAAAACTAGCCTTATATATTGGTAAGACGTTAATTTTTTTAACTAAATTAACCAAAATTTCTCAAGGGACTAATTTACCAGGTAAAGTAAGTTTAAAGCTAGCTCCAGCTTTGTTTCAAAAATTAAGTAAGGATAAAGCTATTATTGCAATTAGTGGTACTAATGGTAAAAGCACGACTAGTGGACTTATTTATAACAGTCTGGATGCTAACGGTCTTAAAGTTGTCCATAACCGTCAAGGTGCTAATTTAATTACTGGTCTTACTACTACTTTAATTAATGCTAGTAATTTATTTGGTCAAATCGATTGTGATTATTTATTATTAGAAATTGATGAAGCTACTTTACCAAATGTAAGTAGTCAAAGTCAGATTGATTACCTTGTCGTAACTAATTTATTTCGGGATCAATTAGATCGATTTGGTGAATTAGATACGACTAAAAAATTAATTGAAAAAGCTATTATTAATTCTCAAATTACTTTAATTTTAAATGCTGATGATCCTAATGTTTGTCAAATCGAGGCTAGTGAAAATAAAAAAGTTTTTTATGGCCTTGATTCAGCTAATATTGTTAATACTCAAACAGGTAATCAGGCCTGCGAATTAGCTTACTGTAAACTGTGTAATTGCGAAATTGTCTATCATTCGGTTTTTTATAATCAGTTAGGTAACTGGTATTGCCCTAATTGCAATAATAAGCGACCAGTTCCTGATGTCATAATAGCTAGTCTTGAAGCGAAAGGAATCGATGTTCAAGCTAAAGCTATCATTAATTTAAAAGAATATAAGCTAACATACAATTTGCCAGGATTATTTAATGCTTATAATATTGCCGGGAGTCTGGCCTTAGTTTATGCTTTGAATTTAAATATTGATAAAGCTCTTGAGGGTTTGGTTAAATATAAATCTTTGTTTGGACGATCGGAAATAATTAATTTACATAACCAGAATATTATTATTCAGTTAATTAAAAATCCTGCTGGTGCTAGTCTTGCCTTATCATCAATTAAGCCGGACGAAATTATTATAATAGCTATTAATGATAATTTGGCCGATGGCCGAGATATATCCTGGCTTTGGGATACCCAATTTGAATTATTAAAGCACCACCAAAATAAGATTATTGTTTCTGGTAAACGTTTATACGATATGGCGTTACGTTTAAAATATGCAAATTTTGACAAAACTAAAATTATCGGTTTGGCTGATTTAAAAGCAGCAATTGACGAAGGTTTTAAGCAAGCCAATGGTAAAGTCAATTTAAGGATTTTACCAACTTATACTTGTCTTTTAGAATTACAAAATATTTTTAAAGATTTAGGCTATAAAATGTCTGGGCTAAATTAATTGTAGTCGTTTGATTTGGCTATGGTTTTGATTGGATTAGGATTGCCTTGGGATAAATTGGTTAATACTTCTTTTGAATGGGTAGCGGATAAATAACTAATCACACTACGCGAAAATGTTAGCAGGCAGGCATTATGTGTTACTTGAGCGTAGCGATAATTATCTAAGGATAAACTGGCTTCATTATTTAAAGCCATAACCCGACTTTGAATTCGTTTGTCGAGTAAAAATTCTGTTTGAATTTTCTTTTGTTCAGATCCCCCAGTTGATGCCACAAAACCGGTTAATACAGCTTGAAGGATACCAGGGATTACATAGCCTGGAGCAAAGAAACTGGCTACATTTAACGATGTCTGAATAGTTGAATTAGCTCCACGTTTAAATAGGCCTGGATTAGCATAATGTTCAAACTGTTGTTTTACCTGTTTGACAATTGGATCGCTAGCAACTGCTCCGGTTAAAATTGCTTTAAGTTTATCTTGCCTGGCTCCTGAATCCCATGGTGTTTCAGTAAAAACACTTTTATCAATTTCCAGGTTGCTATAATAATCATTTAGTTTTTTTAGGGTATTTAAGGCTTCAGATTCACCGACTAAGGCTTTTAGTTTGGTGAGGCCATCGTTAATAAGTTTATTCTGTCTTGATTCATCATTAATACCCATGGCTTCGGAAATCTGCATAAGTGATGCCACAATATTTTCATGAGTTTGATCAATGAATTGTTGTCGTCTTAAACTAGCAATGTATAAATCTTTTGTTTTTGGATCTTTACCCAAAAGTAATTTGCCCATATCAACCGATGGTCCACAGCCTTTGTAACCTACCATATAATTTAAACTATCTTTAGTTAAGGCTTTAGTCTTTTCATGTTTAGAAGATAAATTGGTTACTTCAGCGTCTAATAATTTTGATTTTGCTGATTGGCTATAACTTATATCAACAAGGTGTTCAATTGTTTCACCAATAATTTGTGGCTCATCCCAAAGGGATACTTCTCCTTTTAAGGCTTTTTTATTTACATTAGTTTTAGAATTGGTTTTTTTTAAACTAATATTTTGGTATTTAGGTTTAATTTTGGTAATTGGCTGACCAATATTATCATTAAATGGTAAAGACCAGTTTTTATATTCTTTTAAATCTTCGCTATTGTTTAAAATTTCCGTATTACCAAGTAAACCTTGACCACTAACGGGCATAAGGGTAGAACAAAGGTAAGTAATAGTTAAAATTGTTTTATTCAACATGAATGATTTGGTATTTTTAAGACTTAAGAAATATTAGGTTACAACTTTTAAAGCTATTTGACTATAATAATTTAAAAGATTTTATCTAATTATTGACAATTTAGTACAAAACTTAAAAATATATTGACCTATAATTGGGAATAATAAAATTAGTTAATAAATTTTTCGTGAATAATTGGTGAAAAATCTAGATGTTTAAACTTAAAATTAAATTAATTATCTTAGGTCTAATTTTACTTTTGCCCATTAGTTATGCAAGTAGTAATACTAATTTTGATAATTTAATTCTCCAATT
The DNA here is from genome assembly GCA_027371815.1 of Candidatus Melainabacteria bacterium. GTDB lineage: Bacteria > Cyanobacteriota > Vampirovibrionia > Obscuribacterales > JAKAZS01 > JAKAZS01. The sequence goes on from DAHXLC010000124.1 coordinate 8,820, forward strand.
TCAGTCAGATAATGGTGGTCTAGGTCATTTGATTGTTTCTCCCCAAGGCGTAAGTGTTGATTTTAAAAGATTAAAAAGTAGAATTATTATTTTAAGCCCTAAATGGAATGTTTATTTATTAAATTATAGTACAAAGAAATTTATGGAATATAATGATCAAGAATGGGAAAAAAAATTTCGTAAGCTTAATTCAACGCCTAACCATTTTCGGGTTGACAATTGTGTGGCAAGATTAGAAAAATGTAATGATTCGATAAGTGGTCATAAGGTTAGACTTTATACTTTAATTGAAAAAAATACTAAAATTAAACGCGCAAAATTATATGTGATTGATGCACCTAAATTAGTAAATAAGGTTTCCTGCAAGGTTTTTTTTCATGGCATATTTCAATTGCCTAATGACATAGCTAACCTTGGCATACCGGTTAAGTTAGAAGTTTGGCGCAGTGGCAATGAGACTAATCTTTCTACTTATTGGGATACTTTTAAAATTTCTAATTTAGCTAATAGTAAACTGGATGATTTTTATAAAATTCCCCCTGATTACACCTTAGCTAAGACTGACGTGTCTTTAATAATGGGTGATGAAACGACCAATATGTTGAATGATGCTTTAGATAGTCCTTAGACCTTTAGCTAAACGGTAAGTTAAAGTTGTAATGCGATTTAAGGCGGATTTGTTTTTTATAGCTATATATAAAGCACGGCTTTCCCCAATAATAATTACTAGTTTTTTGCCGCGGGTTACTGCAGTATAAATTAAATTACGTTCTAACATAGTATAATGTTGCATGGCTAAGGGAATAACGACACAAGGGTATTCGCTGCCTTGGGCTTTATGAATTGAAGTTGCATAGGCTAGGTTAATTTCATCTAAGTCCGTAAATTCATATTCAACTAACTTACCCTCAAAATCAATTTGAATTGTTGATTCTTCTTTATTGATACTGTATATCTTTCCGATATCACCGTTAAATACTTCTTTTTGATAATTATTTACGAGTTGAATGACTTTATCATTGATATCAAAACGTTGGCCAAATTTTTCAATTGGGCAACGTGAATTTGGATTTAAATGTTTTTGTAATTCTATATTTAAGGATCGAGAACCTAAACTGCCACGATTCATTGGTGTTAAGATTTGAATATCATTTAACCTGTCTAATTTAAATTTATTAGGTATACGGTTACTAACTACTTCAATTACTTTATTTATAATATCAGCATTATCTTTAGCTTCAATAAAGTAAAAGTCAGTTGAATCATTTTTATGATATTTAGTATTGATCATTTTCCCTTGATTAATCAAATGGGCATTAGTAATGATTTGCGACTGGGCCGCCTGGCGAAAAATTTGGGTTAAATGAATCGTTTTAATTGATTTGCTACTGATTAAATCATTTAAAACATTGCCCGGACCAACCGCAGGTAATTGATCAATATCACCAATAAGAATTAATTGAGCTTGGCTGGGTAACGCATGAACAAGTTTATTCATCAGGATAATATCAATCATCGACGATTCATCAACTATTAATAAATCAAGATCTAGTTTATTATCTTTGTTTTTTTTAAAATTATTTATTTTAGGATCAAATTCTAATAGTCGATGAATGGTTTTTGCTTCGAGTTTAGTAGTTTGGGCTAAGCGTTTAGCAGCTTTTCCCGTTGGCGCAGTTAAGGCAATATTGATATTTTTCTGGGCAAGTATTTGAATTATACAGTTTACAATAGTGGTTTTACCTACACCAGGACCACCAGTTATGATAAGTATTTTATTGGTAAAGGCTTCGATTATTGCCTGTTTTTGGGTTATTGATAAATTAATGTTGTTTTTAGTTTCAACCCATTCTAGGGCTTTATTCTGATTAATCTGATAGTCAAAATTACTTTGATTTAATTTATCTAAATTGCTAGCTAAAGATTGTTCAGCATGATAAAGTGCGGGAAGAAATATATATTCGGTTTCAGTAATAAATTCTGATACCAGGTTGTTGAGTTTAATTTCTTGGCTTAGGGCTTCAAAAATTATCGCTGGTGAAATTGATAATACGCTATTTGTTGATTCAATTAATTTAGTCTTGGGGATAGCTATATGGCCTAAATTCGAGGCTTCCTGTAAAATGTGACTAAGTCCAGCCTGAGCTCTGATGAGTGAATCTTTGGCTATTCCTAGGTTTTGGGCAATAAGATCAGCTGTTCTAAAACCAATGCCATAAATATCTTTGGCTAGTTTATAGGGATTTTGGGTAACAATATCAATGGCGTTTTCGCCATAAGTTTTAAAAATTCTAACGGCTCTTGCTGTACCTACTCCATGTGACTGAAGAAACAACATAATTTTACGGATAACTTTTTGATTTTGCCAAGATTGTGTAATTAGCGCTAATCTCTTTTGGCCAATTCCCGGTAATTCTAGTAGCATTTCAGGATTGGTATCAATAATATCAATTATGTTAATACCAAAATGATTGACCATGACTTTAGCAAAATGAGAGCCTATGCCTTTAATTAAACCAGAGCCTAAGTATTTTTCAATACCGTTAATATTATTGGGTGAAATTATTTTAATATCATTAGCTTTAAACTGTAGTCCATAGTTTTTATCATTCAGCCAGCAACCATTGGCTTCAATATATTCACCGGGATGAATACTAACAGCATTGCCAGTTACGGTAATTAAATCAATACTGCCTTTAACCTTAATGCGTAATACACAAAAACCGTTACTTTCATTATGGTAAGTTATTCTTTCGATTTCACCAGTAATACTTTCGCTTTTAGTATTTAGGTTTAGCGAATTTGACATAAATTTAGTTTAATTCCTGATAGAATAAGGTGCCTGGATAATATGGTGACTTTATGATATTATTTGAGCTTCAATATTATAAACTATTTAAAATTAATTAATTTATATTGAGATTATATCTTTATATTGGGATTATATATTCATGTTGGGATTATATATTCATATACCTTTTTGTACTCATAAATGTCCGTTTTGTGACTTTGCAGCTTTTCAAGGTTTAGCCAAGCTTGAAGATAAGTACATAGATGTTTTAATTAAAGAAATTAATTTTAAGGTTAAGCAAAGCCAAGTTGTTAATTCGATTTTCTTTGGGGGTGGTACGCCAAGTTTAACCAGTATTGGCAATTTAGCTAAAGTTTTTCAAGCTTTAAAAAATAAGTTTACCTTTGCTCCGGATATTGAAATTTCGCTTGAATCAACACCTCATTCACTTGACCTGGCTAAAACCAAAGAATTAATTGATTTAGGATTTAATCGCTTATCCATTGGCGTTCAGACTTTTAATGATAGTGAATTGATTGCCATAAATAGGGATCATACCTGTTTGCAAGCTGAACAAGGAATTGAAATTGCTCAAACGGCCGGGTTTAAAAACATTAATATTGATTTAATGTACGGTTTACCTAGCCAGACTTATGAATCTTTTCAAACTTCGTTTCTCAAACTTATGAATTTAAGTGTTAAATATCCTGAGCTTACCCATTTCTCCCTTTATGGACTTACACTTGAAGACAACTCACCATTTTATAAATTACATAGCAAAAATAGCCCATTATATCCAAGTGATGAAATGAGTGTAAATATGTATGTTTTTGCTAATAATTTGGCTAGCCAATTTGGATATGACCGTTATGAACTTTCCAATTTTGCTAAACCAAATTATCAATCTACCCATAACTTAAATTATTGGCAATTAGGTGAATTTTATGGTTTTGGGATAAGTAGTTATCAATATTTAAATAATTATCGTCAAAGCAATTGGAAAAGTATAAGTAAATACCTGGCTAATTATGAGACTTGTGAAACGGTTGAATATATTGATCCTAAAACCAAGTTAAAAGAATTTATTATGTTAGGATTAAGATTAAAAGAGGGTATAAATTTACAAGAATTTTCGGATAAATTTAATTATAATTTTGCAATTAATCATGCCAAAACTATAGCTGAATTAGAAGAAAATGGTTATTTGTTAAAAGATCTAAATAATATTGCCCTTACCCTAAAAGCTTTGCCTGTGAGTAATTTAGTTATTGAGCAGTTTTTTTGATGATGTCATTAGTTCTGACGTGCTTATACTTTAGAGATATGTAAGAATTTTTTTTTGAAATTGATAAATATTAGTTTTATTTAATATATAATAGGTTTATGAGATATGGAGATTAATTGTTTTGAAGATTTGTCCTCAGTGTGCTAAAACTTACGAGGATTTTTTTGAAAGTTGCTTAGTTGATTTAACTCCGCTTAAGTCAACTAATGAAAGCAGTCAAGCTGGTGGCTTGGGCATTACCCCATTGGTTAATAATCAGGTTAATGTGGCTAATCCTAATCTAGCTAATAACCAGGCTAATTTAGCTAACCCCAATCCAGTTAATAATCAACCTAATTATCCAGATTTTAATTCAGGAAATCCCTTTAATAAAAATAGTTCAGCTGGAATTGGCAATTCTCTTAATGAAAATTCACCCAAAACTTCCAGTCGAATTTCACCAATTAAAGAATCTTTAAATAGCCAAGCGCAAGCACAAAAATCAGCAGTTAAATTATCTTCGGCAAATCAGGCGAGTCTAACAAATAAAAAATCCGATGACATGGTTGGCAGTGTTCTTGATAAACGTTATGAAATTGTTGGTATTTTAGGTAAAGGTGGAATGGGTGTTGTCTATAAAGGTAGGCAATTACAAATGGAACGTATTGTTGCCATTAAGGTTTTATATGGTCATAAGGTAACGAATCTTGAATCTATTAAGGCTTTTAAAGAAGAAGCTAAGTCTATTGCCCAAATTAAACATCATCATATCATTACCCTATTGGACTTTGGTATGGATGAAAAAGGTCAGCCTTATTTAGTTATGGATTATTTACCGGGTATTGATTTACATTCTACGATTATGCAAAAAGGCATTTTGAATTTAGAAAAAGCTAAAAATATTTTTAAACAAGTAATTAATGGACTTAATTTTGCTCATAAAATTGGCATTGTACACAAGGATCTTAAACCGGAAAATATAATGCTGACAACACGCAACAATGATCCTGACTGGGTTACTATTTTAGATTTTGGTTTGTCTTCATTAAAACCTAAGGCAAAGCCCAATTTTGGTAAAGTTTCTAATATTGTCGCTCAGGCACCAATGGGTTCGCCTCCATATATGTCTCCGGAACAGTGTTTAAGTGAAGAAAATTTAGATAATCGCAGTGATATTTATTCTTTAGGTATTGTGATTTTTGAAGCGTTATCTGGCGAATTACCATTTTTGGCTAAATCACCTTTAGAACTTATGAATTGTCATGTTTCCCGTCCGCCAACATTGTTGATGAATGTAAACTCAACCTGTGAACCATATAAAGCTTTAACTAATGTTTTGGCCAAAGCCTTAGAAAAGGATAAGGAAAATCGTTATAAAAATGTTATTGAATTTGAAGAAGCTTTAGATGAAGCTTTTGAGCGTGATAGTGTGAATGTAAAAGTCGAAGCTCAGCGAAAGCAGGCGCAAACACATAATCAAGAATTTGCTAATGAATTAAAAAATATTTCTAATAATTCTTTTTATTCATTTGACGATATTGATGAAGATAATTCACAATCTGAAACTATAACTAAAGTTTATACGACGTCCGAAAACGTAGTTTCTGAAAATTTTATCGCAAAGCTTAAAAATAGTTGGTTTAATATCTTTTCTAAAGATAATTGGTCTTTTATTAATATAAGTAGTGTATCATTACCTAATTTAAAGAAAAAACTTACCCAGTGTGCCTTTTGTGGAACTCCGGCTCAAGCTGGCTTAAGGTTTTGTATGAGTTGCCAAAGAGAATTAATTTCAGCTGAAGAATTATTAAAACTTAGACGATCCCAAGGTGATTTTTCGTTAAAGTCGATTGCTAGTTCACAGCTTGATAAAGGTAAAAATCAGGTACAGTTTAGCCGGGCTAAAAATGTTGGATCTTTAAGTGATGGCAGTTTTGTTAAAGTATTAATTTATTTTTTAATTACTATTGGTGTTATCGGTGGTGGGTATTATTATATGAATACAGTTAAACATGATGAACAAAGTCTTAAACAACATTTGACTGTGAAAAAGAAAACGGGAAAATATAGTAAATACAGTAAATATCGTAAAAATAAAAAAATAAAAAAACAGGTAAATTCACGAATTAAGTAATTGCTTTAAATTATGTTGGTTAATACAATTAAACAGTATCAGGCATTTATTTTAGTTTTGCTTTTGGCAATCGGCCTTAGAATAACTGGTATCACTTTTGATAGCCTCTGGTTGGATGAAAGTTACCAGAGTTTAGCTGAAGCATATGCTGAAAAATTACCAGATCTTACCTGTTTAAATGGTGACTATATTTTAATTAAACATCGGCAGGTTTCTGATTATAATACTTTAATTAAAAATTTTCGAGTGGTCGATCCCTTATGCCCACCATTATATGCGGTTATCTTAAATACCTGGATTAATTATTTTGGTGGCAGTGATTTAAGTGTGCGGTTACTGTCTTTGGTGTTTTCGATAATAGGTATTATCACGCTTTTTGGTTTAGGTATTTTATTGTTTAATTATCCTATTGCGCTGCTTGCTTCTTTATTAATGGCTATATCACCTTTTGATATAGCTTATGCCCAGGAAGCGCGTATGTATACTTTAACGTTTTTATTAAGTTCCTTATCTGGTGGCTTGTTTTTTTTATTAATTAAATCAATAATTTTAAAATCGGCTGATGTTAAAATTAAAATTCTCTATTTGCTTACTTTTGTTCTAGCAACTGTTGCTTTAATAAATACGCATTACACTAATTTGTTATTTGTAGCCTTTGAAATATTCTATGTTTTATATGTTGTTGTACGCTATAAAAATAAAGAACTTTTTTATTATTTTTGCGTAAGTGGTTTATTAATGCTGCTTACCTGGCTGCCCTGGTTTAATTTATTTTTAGAAGCCTTACGTGCTCCCCATCATGTTTTTTATGTAGTACGTAAAGCAACTTTTTGGTGGCCAATTTATGCTTTATTGGTAAGATTGCCATTAAATTTTATTTTATTTTTAAGTGGTAAAAAAATAATTTTACCTTGTATATTATTATATGGTTCAGCAGCTGTTATTCTTTTGTTTAGCTTAAAAGAATTATTTGTAAAAGGGTTAAAACATACTGAAATTGATTCGTTTATTAGCCAGAAGCTTAAGTGGTTAACGGTAGAATATCTTTGGCTTTGGCTGCTTTTACCATCTTTTTTATTATGGGGATTGGATTTAGTAAAAAATCAAAAATTAATTGAGATTTCTCGCTATAGTTATGCAATTGCTCCTAGTGTCTTTATTCTAGCTGGATTAGGATTATATAATTTATCACGATTTAATTTACAACTATATAAAACGGTTATTTTAATTCAGAGTGTTTTTTGTTTAATAAATACTAGTTATACTCACTTAATCCCGCAAAAAGAGCCATGGTGTTCGGTAGCTAATGACTTAAACAAGTATAATCGAGAAGATTATCTGGTTTTTGTCAGTCAATTCTATGATATTGTATGTTTGGATCGGTATTTAACTCGATCTTATCGTCAAATTGGTCTTTCCCCAGCTATGGAAGCCAAACAAATCGAAAACATTTTTATAAAATTGAAGCCGGTTAAATTTATTTTAATTACCGCTCAAGAAGGCGAGGCTATAAAAAATATGTTACCGCCAGGCTTTAAAATGACTAGGCAGATAGATTATTTTCACGGGCTGCATTTACGTGAATATAGGGTATTAACTAAATAATTATAAATTTTAGGGTTGAAACAATCGGCTTTTAATAATCTTTAACTTTGCTAAAAGATAAATCAATAATACTTTTAACACTCCTAAACCATAAATAATGGAACTGCCTAGTTTAATTGAAGATGCTTCAGGGAAATAGCGGGTTTCAACGCCAATTTCAGCAATTTTAAAATTAAAGTAAACGGCTTGACACAAAATTTCGGCATCAAAGACAAAGGCTATTGAATTTCGTAAAAATGGAACGGTTTCGAGAAATTTGCGACTATAAGCTCGGTAACCAGTATGGAATTCAGATAAATTGGTGCCAAGGATTAAATTTTGGCAAAAAGTCAGACAACGGTTAGCAATAAATTTATAATAAGGCATACCGCCTTTTAAGGCGCCATTATTTAAAAATCTTGACCCAAGTACAATGTCCGCTTTAGAATTAATAATGGGGGCAATTAATTCAGGAATTTTACGGGGATCGTATTGATAATCAGGGTGAAGCATAATAATAATATCAGCTTCGTCGCGTAAAGCTTCAAGGTAACAGGTTTTCTGATTACCACCATAGCCAACATTATGGGGATGTTCAACTACTTTAATATTTAATGAACTGCCTATTTGAGCTGTATTATCTTTTGAACAGTCATCAACTAAGATTATTTCGGAAACTAAGCCATGAGGTATATCTTCAAAAGTCTTAAGTAAAGTTTTAGCAGCATTGTATGCTGGCATTGTTACAATAATTTTAATTTCCGGTTTTAAATTATTTATGCTGGCTTCTTTAGTTATTATGTTATTTTGATATTGCGTTAAGGTCAAAATTTGTCTCCCTTTATCTTTTAATATAATGTTAGTGGTCAAGATGAATAAAGTCAATTTATTTAAATTAAAAACTTATAATAATAGTCTTAAAACATGTTTAACTCATCAATGGAATATGATGATTGGACTAAGTTTCTTTATTCTAGAAGTTGTTTTTCTGACTTTATATGTTTTTAATTTTTGGTTTAG
>DAHXLC010000064.1 GCA_027371815.1 Candidatus Melainabacteria bacterium
AGCTGAAGCTACTAACCAGTTAACCGCACCTGGTGTGGCCAAGCCTCCAGTTACACCAGCTCCACCATAAAGAACCCGTTTCATGGAATCTTGAGTTCCAGCAGCCATGTGCATAAAGCCCATAATCATGGTTGGTCCACCCCAAGCTACACCAAGAATTTCCATTCCGTTAGCCGTAATATTTAATAACGCTTCTAGGTTAGCTAAGTTATTTACACGCACCGTACCAGCAGTATTGACACCAACTACAGATGTAGCATCAGCACCTTGTGGTCCTATGGTTCCATTGGTAGCACCTTGTAAAAGTGGAGAAGCACCTTGACCATATTGCATGGTTTGTGAACCGGTATTTAAAACTGAACTATTACCACCACCAATCATCCCAGTACCACCACCCGAATTAGCAAAAGTTTGAGCATTTGCTGGACTGGCTACACAAGCAATAATGGCAAACGAAGCAACAACTGAAATTAAACGTAAAGTTTTCCCGAATAAATTACGCATAGCCAAATCCTCCAAAGATCGATTGTATTAATTAGTAAGTTCTAAAAAAAATAGTAAAATGAATTTTTCTTGAGAAATTTAAACTTAAAACTGTTTAAAATTTCTATCCTTGTACATTAACTCAATTTAAGATAGAAGTCAAGGCATTAAATGTATTTTATCTTACTGATTTTTATCTTCCTTTCCTAAATTAATCATTCCCCTTCAACTAAAAAAGCTAAACCTTCTTGACATTAGCAGTTTTAAACAGATTAATAAATCTTATTTTTTAGAAAATTCTGGCAACAACAAAGTTATCTTGATCAATTTCAAATGATCAATCAACACATATACACTTATTACTAATGATTCAATGAGGATGAAAATAATAATAGCAATTTCAAATGATTGATCAACCTATATCCACCCTTTAGGGAGATTACAACAGCTAATTCTAGCCAATCTGAACTTTATGTTCAGTTAACGTTAAATTAAATAATTAAGAAAATTATGCCTTCTTATTAGTTTAGCTTTTAGGTTATTTATAATCACATAAATATTATTAAACTACACTTAAAAGGAATAAATAATTGTCTAAACTAAAAAATAAAACTGCCTTAATTACCGGAGGTACTACTGGAATTGGTTTTGCCACCGCAGAACTATTTAGGAATGAAGGAGCCCATGTTATTATTACCGGACAAAATAAAGATCGAGTTCAAGAAGCTTCAGCTAAATTAGGTGATTCGGTCTTATGCTTACAAAGTGACACAGCAGATTTATCTCAAATTGACCATTTAGCCCAGATTATTCAAAACCAATATAAATCAATTGATATCATTTTTGCCAATGCTGGCATTGCTCAATTCAAACCTTTTACGGAAGTAACACCCGAATTATATGACAAAATCTTTAATATTAATGTACGAGGCTTATTTTTTACCATACAAAAACTAACTCCTCTTATAAATGAAAATGGATCAATAATTTTAAATGCATCCGTTGCAGGAAGGCTGGGTATTGAAATGGCTTCAGTCTATAGTGCAACAAAAGCTAGTGTTCGATCATTAGGGCGTTCACTAGCATCAACACTTGCTGACAAACACATCCGCGTAAATACTGTAAGCCCAGGTCCTATTGAAACACCAATTTTTGGTAAAATGGGATTACCAGCAGAAAATATGGATGATTTTACTAAAGAAACAATAAAGAAAGTTGCCTTAAAACGTTTTGGCCAGGCTAACGAAGTTGCTCAAGCCGTTTTATTCTTAGCCTCCAATGATTCCAGTTATATTAATGGTATAGAATTATTTGTCGATGGTGGCTTTGTTGAACTTTAAAAACCCTAATCCTCAATTCACTTAACTGATCAAAAAATTGTCTGAAAATAGAATCAGTTTCAGTTATTGGTAATTTATATTTAAAGCAAAAACCCTCCTTAAAATAAGGAGGGTTTTTGTGGTTTTTAAGTTGGCAAGAAGAAGAAAAATATTTAAAATTAACTAAATAAGTTAGCGTCACGAGCAGAAGCAACTAACCAGTTAACCGCACCAGGAGTGGCTAAGCCACCAGTTACACCGGCTCCACCATAAAGAACTCGTTTCATAGAATCTTGAGTTCCAGCAGCCATGTGCATAAAGCCCATAATCATGGTTGGACCACCCCAAGCTACGCCGAGAATTTCCATTCCGTTGGCCGTAATATTTAACAAGGCTTCTAAGTTAGCTAAGTTATTAACACGCACCGTACCAGCGGTATTGACACCAACTACAGAAGTCGCATCAGCACCTTGGGGTCCTATGGTACCATTAGTAGCACCTTGAAGAATGGGGGAAGCACCTTGTCCATATTGCATTGTTTGTGAACCAGTATTAAGTACTGAGCTGTTCCCACCACCAATCATCCCAGTGCCACCACCTGAATTAGCGAAGGTTTGGGCATTAGCTGGAGCGGCAAATGATAAAGCAATGGATAATGAAGCTACTATAGAAAGTAAAGATAAAGTTTGACCAAAAAGATTACGCATAATCGTATCCTCCAAAAATATTTAGTGATAAATAGTAAGTTGTTTAAAAAAAATAGTAAATATGTTTTAACTACTTTGTCGACAATTTAATTTTCAAATGAATTTCAAAATTGAAGATGTCAATACAATAATTCTAAAAACCATCCTAGTCAAGCGGAAAAATGTTGCCTAGAATACATTTATTTTCAATGAATTAGTTGCAATACAGCAAAAGTGTTATCAGACAAACGTTTACAGGAATATTAAATCTGAAAATTTTCTCATAATTAAAAGTAAAACTACAAAAAAAATGAATTAAGCAGTAAAAATCAATTAAAATAATCGATTTTACACAATTTTTGTTAACTTCTTCGCTGAACAACCGGTTAAATGCCCGCTAAAAACATAATAGAATCATTTAAATATTATTTAAAATCCGTTCAAGTCGACTAGAACTAGCTAATAACAACTCAAAAACTGCTGCCGTATTTGGACTAACACTGGTTTCGCCCAAGCGTTTTTCAATAATTTTAATACTTTGAGCTAAGTCAATAAAAGAAACTTTATTGACTCCACGCATTTTAGCAACAATTTTAGAATTTATTTTTATTAATGGATATAAAATAGCCAAATGATTAAAACCAGCCAACAAACTTAATTGGCCAAAACCAGCACCAAAATACAATTTACCAAAAATTTTACAAAAGTAATATCTATATAAAAGATTTTCAAGATCAAGATCCATTTCCGGAAACTCAATATCTTTAATATCATTAAGGGTAAAATTTCTTCCGGCAACTTGAAATACTATACCTGGATATAAATTTCCCCAGGAAATCTGATATAAAAAGCGATTTAAATTAAAATCAGCCTCGCCTCTAACTACAGCAGCATTAGGGAAGTAAATTTTAAATAAATTAACTAATAAATGTTTATCTAAGTATTTTAAATTAGCCTTATTATGAGGAATGCTCTTACCATGTAGCATAAGGGCTGTTAAAAATTTTGAGCAATTAATTAAGCGCTGTCCAAAACCAACCGAACTATCTTTAAGATAATCGACCACTTTACTTTCATAACCAAGATAAGCTTGCCAATCTAAAGGCTGACCCACCGTAAGTTTAAGACTATTCCAATTAGGATTGTTGTGAGGAAACAATTTTTTGAAATCAGCATATTTGCCCATTAAATAATCATACTGACTGGTAAGAGCCTGTCCCGTATTATATATAACAGCCTGACTAACGAAACTGACGCTTAAATAAGTTCCACTAGGTGTTTCATTAAAGCTATAAGGAAATAATTGGCAAATAGCTGGTTTTGTTGTAGATTCATATTTAGAATGAATTAAACACAAATTATTTACGAGAAAAGGACACATGCCGTCGTAGGCAACTTTAATCGCATAACGATAATTACTATCTTTAATTTCATAATCCTTAAGCTGGCGAAACAAACCATTTTTCTTCAATTCAATAACTTGATTTTCATCGTTACTAACTTTAATCAAAGAATCTTTTAAAACTTGTTCACTAATTTTAAGTTCCGACGCATAGGGCGACCAATCAATAGAAGCCACTCGGTTAAAGTCTTCACTCGTCATAGGCACAGCCCAACCACCACAACATTTGCCACAACCAGTACAGTCATAATTGATGTTTTCCGGAATAATTAGTCGATAATTCATCTAGTTTGCTATATTTAGTTTTACTTTAATTACTAATAATATTAATGTTAACATACCATTAAATATTCAACTTAAAATTCAAATGAATATTAGAATTTTAAAAGCTTAATTATTAAACTTTTACTGTGGATTAACTAAGGAAAAGAAAATGCGAAATGACCAAATCATTCACTTATCAATCAAAGGGTTAAGCTTTATACTAGCAACTACCTTTTGTTTTACTACAACCCCTATTGCGAGTAATGCCCAAATGAACACCAATCAAAATCAAACCGTTAAATTACCCTCTGGCTTAGAATACGAAGAAATAGTCGTAGGCTCTGGACCAAGCCCTAAAATGGGACATCCTGTTACCGTTAATTATACCGGTTGGCTAACCAATGGAACAAAATTTGATTCTTCTTTAGACCGGAACCAACCCTTTACATTTAATATAGGAACCGGCAGTGTAATCAAAGGCTGGGATGAAGGGGTAGCATCTATGAAAGTTGGCGGCAAACGCAAATTAATAATTCCAGCCAATCTTGGCTATGGAGCTAGAGGCGCTGGTGGAATAATACCACCAAACGCTACATTAGTTTTTGAAGTTGAATTACTTAACGTACAATAAATAATTCAATTTGTCCGTTTAACTCATTTCTTATAATAACGTAAATATTTCAGTTATTTTTACGTTATTATATTATTATTAAACGTATATATAATTTTTTTAATTAAGGAGCGCTAATATATGTTGGAAAAAATATGGGAATCCGCCTGGGGCAAATGGGGTTTAGCAGCTGGATTATTAGTAGCCATGCCTGGTGGCCGCAAAATGGTACGCTCAGTATTAAAAGAAGTTGTCAAAGTTGGTCTTGTAGCTTCCGAAAGCATTAAAGATGTCGTTGCCGAAATCAAAGAAGAAGCCGAAGATGTCGTTGCGGAAATCAAAGCTGAACGAGCTCAAACCGAACCGGCGCTTAAACATGTTCATAAAGCCGGCGATAAATAAGTTAGCAATTTAATTTTACATACAGGATAAACTTATGACAAAAAAACTCCAGCCTCATTCTAGCGGTGTAGCTCATCATTTGCCAAATCGAACCAGGTTGCGCATTCCTAAAAATCACCGCAACGCGGTCTTTATGGACAATTTTGAAAAATCACTCAAAAAAATCCCGAATGTTAAAACCGTAACTTCCAATTACGATACTGGCTCAATTATAATTGAACACGAAGAACATCCCGAAATCTTAAATTTAATTGGCTCATCACTTGAAGGTGTAGCTAATGAAGTTTTTGAAGCGATGCTCGAAGGTGAACCAATTGAAGCTATTGGTATAAGTGTAATTGGCCATGTAATTTATCAAAATTTTGCCAAACTTGACAATGCTATTAGCCAAGCTACTAATAATAATATTGATTTAAAACTATTATTACCCATTGGCTTTTTGTCAGCGGGAATCTATAAAGCTTCCCGCACTCAAGGATGGTTAAGCCAAGTACCAACTTTTGTCCTGTTTTATTATGCCTATGATTCTTTTCTTAAATTTCATAATAAAACTCAATTCAAACAAATAACTAATAACCATCAACCCGAACCTTTAAAATTAAAATAATTATTGTCCAATAAACTCAATAGCCAAAATAATAATGAGTTTAGACTTAAATACTAAATACTAAATAATAATTATTCACTAAAACTAAACAAGTAAAAAAATCACAAGCCTTTTAACTGAATTTTTTAAAATTAAATAAAGTTTTAAAAGCAATCTATAAAAAATTTTATGCACGTTAATCAGGAAAAACTTACCGGTAATAACCTTAAATCAAACCAACTAAAAAATAATGGTGACAGCACAATTATTGAATTAGATTCAACAATTGCCACAAATATTTTATTAGATTCCTACTACTTAAACGAAAACGTTAGAATTGTTCATTTAACCAAAAATCGATTAAGATTAAAAATCAGACAATTACACGAGGATTATAATTTATCTGAATTTCTTCTTAAGAACTTAAGTTTAAATCAAGGCATAACAAACGTTCGAACCAATTTATGGTGTGAAAGTTTAATTGTCGAATTTGACAGTCAATTTATTAGCTTAAATAATTTAATTGAAGAAATTTTAAAATTACTTGAATTAAGTAACAAAGTCGATTTAAGTGATACCATTACACCTAAACAGAATTTAGAAACTGGTTTTTTTTTCCAGTTAAATAATATTCTAAAAAAACTACTACCGCCCTGGCTTCAATTAAGCGTTGGAACTATAGCCTTTCTTTCTAATTTTCTTAACTTGCCTTTATTTATACCCAAAATACTGGTTAGCATTTCAATCATTCCACTTGGTCAAAGATCATTAGAAACCTTAATTTGCGAACACAAATTAAGCGTTGATGGTCTTGATTTTAGTGCATCCCTGCTTATGGCACTTAATAATAAGCTTACTGAAGCATCATTTATGACTTTACTCATAAGTCTTGGTGAATTTATTCGTGAAGCTACAGCCCGTAAGAGTTCAAAACTAACGACAGATCTGCTAAATTTGTCAGACAGTTTTGCTTGGTTGGTAAAAGGCAAGAAAAAAGTAGGTATTGCCTGTCACGAGGTTAAGCCTAACGACATTGTTGTGGTTTACTCTGGCGATAAGGTTCCGGTTGATGGTATTGTCATATCAGGCGAAGCAACTTTGGATCAAAGTAAATTAACTGGAGAATCAACCTTAATTGAAGTCACAAAAGATAGCCCTGTATATGATTCAAGTGTCTGTGTTGAAGGAAAAATCTACATTAGGTGTACCTCTAGCGGCCAAAACACCAAGGCAGGTCAAATTGTCGACCTGCTTAAGAACCAACCTATCTATGAAACCAGGATTCAAAACTGGGCAAGTGTCTCAGCTGATAAAATGGTAGTACCAATTTTTCTTATATCAAGCTTAACCTTTATTTTAACCAAAAATATCTTTCGCTTAATGAGTATGCTAATTTTTGATTTTAGTACCGGAATTCGTATAGCGGCACCTACAGCAATTTTATCTTCAATGTATAACCTTGGTAAAAGTGGTATCTTAGTTAAGAGCGGTGGCAGCCTAGAAAAACTTGCTAATGTTGATGCTATTGTTTTTGATAAAACTGGGACTTTAACAGTTGGCGAACCACGCGTAACCAAGATATATCCAGTATCCGACATGCCAATTGATGAAATTATGTCATTTGCAGCCGCAGCCGAATTAAGGCATAATCATCCAGCTTCTAGAGCTATAGTCAAACATACTCAAAATCTAGGTATTCATATTCCCGATCGCAGTCAAAGTGTCTTTAAAACCGGTCGAGGGGTAGTTGCCACAATCGACAATACCGAAATTATTGTCGGTAGCAAACGTTTAATGTTTGAAGAAAATATTGATATTACAATGGCCCAAACGCAAGAAGAATTTATTGACAAATTAGGAGAATCAATTGCCTATATAGCCGTAAATAAAAAGTTAGTAGGCTTAATTTCTTACATAGATATCGTGCGACCCGAAGCCTATAAAACTTTAAAAA
>DAHXLC010000146.1 GCA_027371815.1 Candidatus Melainabacteria bacterium
TATTCTATAGAAGGATTGGTTTTATAACCAAATAATTTAGCAAGCATATTAGGATCAGCTTCGCTAGTTTTTTTCTTGCCATTATACTGATGCATGGCATAAAGCGAAAATACTGATGGGACCAACCCTGCTATTATTCCAAGTGTACCGGATGGTATTGATAGATTAGGATGTTTATTAGTAGGAATATCAAAACCTTCAGCAGCTGCCCATAATATACCGTTAGTGTAAAAACTCATAGCGTTAGAGCGTGCCACCATTTTATCACGATCAGCCGTAAATGTATTTAGGATCTCACCATATACATTACGCTCAGCACCAATTTCAGCTAACGTAAAATCAATTTCTAAATTGGTTTGATTAACAATTACTAAAGCTTTTTGAACAGTATCATTAAAAAGTTGTCGATTAGCAATATTTTCCAGGCTAACGTCATCGGTAATTCGATAATTTCTTAGATCTTGAATTTTGGCTAAAAGTGGGGTTAATTTAATTAAGTCTGCCAATTGTTGCGAGTTAGCTGAAATAGTTGGTGATTTTAAATTTATACCAGTTTTTAAGACCTGACGCGGGAAAGCATTGGAATTAGCTTTAGGTTCTGCTTCTTCATCATATACTGTATTGGTAGCTGGATGATTAAATAAATTTAGTGCGAAAACACAATTACCATAACTTAAATTTAGCATAAGTAAAAATAAGATTAAAACTCTATATTTAATTTGGATAGCCACAAATAATTCCTTTTCTATATCATAGATTTAACAATAGCCGGTTTAAAGTTTTTCACAAGCACAAATGTATAAATGTGATAAATAAAATAAAAGAAACATTATAAATATCAGTATTAAGTTTAACATTGAATTTTGTTGGTAATAAATTAGCTATCCGAATTTTTTTATTATATAAAACATTAATCAAAGATTTATCAAGATCAATCATTAGTTTATAAAGTTACTGTCAATTTTTAGTTAAAGCATCATTTTAATTTGTAAAAACATATTAGCTAAATCATAAAGACCCAATTGCTATTTAATTTCAAGACAACTTTATATTTAGCTCAATTCAAAGTTAATTTTTTCAGTTAATTGCTATAATTAATACATTGCTCTATAAGGACTAAGAGAAAATGAATATTCATTAAAATAAAATCATTTTAATTAGTCATTAGCTTTAATTAAGTTATTTTTTAAACAAATTGTTTGTCAACGAACTTAAAATGTATAACTATATGTTAGTAAAATTAAAGACTCCTCCCTATAATTATTTATTAGCGATACTTTGTATTGTCTTAACATCATTTACGATCAAATTATTACATGCAGATTCTAGTCTGATTAATATTCCCCTGTTTTATTTATTATCGGTTCAGTTAATTGCCCTTGTACTTGGCAAGAAACCAGCAATATTAGCATCTATTCTAGCATTTTTAGCTTTTGATTTTTTCTTTATCGAACCTAAATATATTTTTACAGTATCAAATCCCTCTGAGTTTTTAGCGTTATGTTTGTTCTTAACAACATCCATTATAATTGGTCAGTTAACCGCCAAATTACAAGTAAAAGCCCAAGAAGCTAATCAGCGTGAATTAGAAACAGCCAGTTTAGCCAGAGCCAGTTTAGCCATAGCTAATGAAATCAGTTCTAATCAAGCTTTGTTAAAAGTTTTAGCTGAAATAAAAGCAATTGCAATTGTTGATGAATCAGTATTAATTTATAAAAATTCTCATCATGAATATGAATTTATTAATTCTGATAATATTGAACTTCAACAACTTTTAGCTAAATATCATGATGCTATTGAAATGGTATTTGCTAATGCCTTACCTATAAATGATGATAATAATGCAATTTGGCATAAAGGCTTAAATTTGCCTGATACCGAAAATATCGCATTTTTACCAGTTGCTATTGAAGGTTTTGTTCATGGAGTCTTATATTTAAAATTTAATAACACCAATAACAGTTTACATTTAGCTCATGAACGCAAGTTGATTAACACATTATTATATCATGCAGCTGTAGTTTTACAAAGACAATTATTATTCCAAGAAGAAGCTAATGTTCAAGCCTTAGCGCAAGCTGAAAAATTAAAAACAACTTTATTACAAATGGTATCCCATGATTTTCGTTCACCTTTAGCTTCAATTAAGACTAGTATAAGTAATTTACTTGATGAAAGTATTGATGAAAACACCTTAGCACTTGATGATAAAACCACCAAACTATTATTAAATACTATTGATTCTCAAACTGACCGTTTAAATAAGTTAGTTACTAATATTATTGACTATTCTAAGCTCGAAGCTAATATGTGGAATAGTAATCGTGAACTTATACCTATTACTGATTTTGTAAGTTCAATTCTTAATTCTTTTAGTAGTAATGATAATGAAAGAATAATTATTAATGTAGACAATAAAATTAAAAATTTATATATTGATTGTGTTCAAATGGTTCAAGCAATTAATAATTTATTGGAAAATGCCCTTAAATACTCAAGTCCAGATAAACCCGTTAATTTAAATATTATTTTAAACGATCAGTACTTAGATATTATTGTATCTGATCGTGGTTCCGGTTTAAACCAAACTGAAAACATTTATGACTTATTTTATCGGGGGGAAGAATTTCAAGAATCTTCTATTCCAGGCATTGGTATGGGGTTAACCATTGCTAAAGGTTTAATTGAAGCTCATTTAGGAAAACTTAACGCTTTAAATAACGCTGGTGGTGGCGCCCAATTTAGAGCAAGATTTCCTTTTGATATTAATAAAGAGGATATGGTATATGAAAATATTAATCATTGATGATGAACCACAAATTCGCATAGCTGTTAAAGCTGGTCTAGAGCGTAATAATTATGAAACTATTTTAGCTTCTTCAGGTACCGAAGGCTTAAATTTAGCCGCAACCTATTTACCTGATATTATAATTTTGGATATAGCCATGCCTGGTAAAGATGGCTTTGAAATTACCCGTGAACTTAGAACTTGGTCAAAAATACCGATAATTATTTTATCAGTTAGAGATGATGAAAGAGATAAAATTAAAGCCCTTGATTTAGGTGCTGATGATTATTTAGTTAAACCATTTGGTATTGGAGAATTATTAGCTAGGATAAGAGCCGTCTTACGCCGCAATCTTAATGATGCTAATATTACTACCTCAATATTTAAATATAAAAATTTAAGTATTGATAAAGCTAATCGCTTAGTTAAAATAAATGATACGATAATTCATTTAACTCCCAAAGAATATGATTTACTAAATTATATGGCGACAAATCAAGGTAAGGTATTGACCCATACCCAATTGTTAACCAAAATTTGGGGAGCTGAATTTGCTAATGACAGCCATACTTTAAGGGTTCATATTGCTAATTTACGCAATAAAATTGAAGATAATCCACAACGACCTGAATTTATTAAAACTGAAACAAGAGTTGGCTATAGGTTTATGAATATGCTTTAAAACGATTTATGAAGCACAATTCTTGACTAAAACATTTTAGTGATTAATATAAAATTTAATTTAACTTTTATTGGTTAAATTAGCCCGTTCAATAGCTAGCGACATTTGATTGATAAAGGTTTCTAATAAATGCATTTCACTAGGATCCAGTAATCTTGCTTTTATTTTAGGTAAAATGCCAATCACCCCAGATTTAATTAAACTAGTGGATAATGGCATGTATAAGGCCTGAGCACCAGCTAAAGTTTGCGTACCTAAACCGGCTGGCTGTTGATTGAGATAAACCCATTGAGCCACGCCAAATTCTTTAGCGTTTACGTCAAAACTTACGTCTAAATCAGGAATAACTATTAATTGCTCATTACCCTGACTTAAGATGACGGCAATTTTAGCGTCAAAGACTTCACTAATATGTTTTACTGAAGCTTTAATTACGGAATCAAGGGAATGTGCAATAATCAAATCACAAGTCATTCGATACAATACCGACGTTGACAATTCACGTTTGCGTGCTAATTTAGCCTGGTTTTGAACGGTGGAAGTTAAAGTGCTTAAGGTTAAGCCAACGATTAACATGACAAAAAAAGTTACCAAATATTGAGTATCAGCAATAACAAAAGATAAATAAGGTGGCACAAAGAAAAAATCAAATACGGCTACACTTAATATACTCGATAAAATTGAAGCTCCTTTACCATAGCGTACAGCAATAATCACAATAGCTAGCTGATAGAGCATAACTAAATTTACCTGGGTTAAACGATGAAATAAAAACTTTACTAATAATGTTGTACATGCTATTATAATAATTGCTTTTAGGTAAGCATTAAAATTGATTTCGTTTTTAAAATCACTTTTAATAAACTGCGTATTATCACTATCTTTGTTACCAGTAATTACGTAAATATCAATGTCACCACTTTTACGAATTATTTCATCTACGGCTGAACCAAATAATATTTCTAAAACTCTTGGTCTAGCTGGTTTACCAATAACAATTTTAGTAACATTCTGGCTTACCGCAAAATTAATTAATTCATTACTAACTGAATGTCCACTTAAAACCGCAGTTTGTCCACCAAGATTTTCAGCTAATTCTAAGGTTCGGGTTATGCGTTTGCGATCAGCTTCAGACATTTTAATTGAATTTGGTGTCTCAACATAAACTGCGGTAAAATTAGTTTTAAGCACTATAGCCATTCTTTTGGTGGCTCTGACTAATTTATATGATAGTGGGCTTGGCCCTACACAAACAACAATTTTTTCAGTAATTGGCCAGATATTTTCAATGGATTCTGATATTCGATATTTAAGCATTTGTGCATCAACTTTGTCAGCAACAACTCTTAAAGCTAATTCGCGTAGTGCTATCAGATTTCCTTTACGAAAGAAATTTTTCAAGGCATTTTGTGTTTGATCTGCTAAATATATTTTGCCTTGATTTAATCTTTCAATTAATTCATCAGGGGGCAAATCGATTAATTTAATTTCATGAGCATTTTCAATAATATAATCAGGTACAGTTTCTTGAACTTTAATACCAGTAATTTGAGCAATAATATCATTTAAACTTTCAATATGCTGAATATTAAGGGTAGTATAAACATCAATATTAGCTTGAAGTAATTCTTCAACATCCTGGTATCTTTTGCTATGCCTTACTCCAGGAGCATTAGAATGAGCTAATTCATCGATTAAAACTATTTTAGGTTTTCGCTTTAAAATAGCATCAATATCAGGTTCATTTAAAGTAACATCTTTATACTTAACTTCTAATTGAGGAATTATTTCTAAGTCAGTTAAAAGTGCTTGGGTCTCCATTCGACCATGAGTTATTATGACACCACCAACACAGTCTATATTTTCTTGCTTTAATTGCTGAGCAGCTTCAAGCATCGCATAGGTTTTACCAACACCGGCTATAGCTCCTAGGAAAATTTTTAGTTTACCTTTAGATTTTTCGGCTTCTTCAGCTTTGATTTTAGCTAAGATTTCATCAGGAGTGAATTTTAAATCTTTCATAAATAAATTAAATTAGGGTAATTTATCTAAATCAAGATTTAATATTAACACATTAATCCTTGGTTCACCAATAAATCCCAATTCACGTTTTTGTACATTGCGTTCAATTAAATCGGTAACTTTATTTTGGCTTAAATGGCGCGCACTAGCTATTCGAGGAGCTTGAAACAGGGCATTTTCATAGCTTATATCAGGATCAAGACCTGAGGCTGAAGCGGTTACCGCTTCAACGGGAATTTTAGTTGTAAAATCTATTCTATTAACTAAACGGTATTTTGCTGCTAGTTGTTTAATTCCGTCAAAATTATTATTCCCTTCAATTAATTTTTGGGAAGTTGAACCAAGATTGCTACCACCTGAAAGCAATGCATCATAACCGTTGCCAGCTCGGCTTGGTCTGCCTTGAAAATACTTGTTACTGGTAAAAACCTGACCAATAAGTTTTGAACCTATTACTTTATGATTTTGGTCGTAAAGTAAGGAGCCATTGGCTTTATCGTCAAACATAATATTAGCTAGACCGGTAATTACTAATGGGTAAATAAGCCCTGTAATTATGGCCAAAACGAGGGTTAATTTAATTGAATCGAGAAAAATTTTAATCATGACTGTTGTTTACCTTGAAATTAATAATTGAGTTTTAATTTATGGAATGATTTCGACTTGATTTGGGTAAAATAGTAAATTAGTAATAGGATATACAAACCGGTGCTGAAATATTATTGATTAGTTTAATTAACTGGAGCCAAATGGAGTATGACCAAAATTTGATCAATTATCCAGATGCCTGGAAATGGTGCCACTAATCCACCTACACCATAGATTAAGAAATTTCTTTGTAATAATGATTTAGCATCCATAGCTCTATAGGTTACGCCTTTTAAAGCTAAGGGAATAAGTACGATAATAATTAAAGCATTAAAAATCACGGCAGCTAAAATTGCTGATTGAGCTGAATGTAAGCCCATAATATTTAAAGCCCATAATGGTCCATGCGTATTGGCGTTTAGCGCATATAATGAACCAAACATAGCTGGCAAAATAGCAAAATATTTAGCTACATCATTAGCTATAGAAAATGTCGTTAAGGCTCCCCTAGTCATTAAAAGCTGTTTACCAATTTCGACAACTTCAATTAATTTAGTTGGATTAGAATCCAAATCAATCATATTGCCAGCTTCTTTGGCGGCCTGGGTGCCAGTATTCATGGCCACACCCACATCAGCTTGAGCCAAAGCCGGAGCATCATTAGTACCATCACCAGTCATAGCTACTAACCTGCCGCCGGTTTGTTCGTGTTTAATTAATTCCATTTTATTTTCTGGTGTAGCTTGTGCCAAGAAATCATCAACGCCGGCTTCACTAGCAATGGCTGCTGCAGTAAGTGGATTATCACCAGTTATCATAATGGTTCTTATGCCCATGGATCGTAACTGGGCAAAACGTTCTTTCATGCCACCTTTAACTACGTCTTTGAGATAAATAGCCCCTAATAAGCCACTAATATTATCAGCGACTACTAATGGTGTCCCCCCACTTTGAGCAATGCGGGTAACTTCACGTTCTAATTCATGAGGAACGGTAAAACCATTATGTTTTGCATAATTAAATATAGAATCGGTAGCGCCTTTTCTGATTTCGCGATTATTAATATTAACCCCACTAATTCGAGTTTGCGCCGAAAAAGGAATAAACGTAACATCCTTATCGCTTAATTCACGCTCTCTAATCCCATAATTTTTAGCATAAATTACAATGGAACGACCTTCTGGAGTTTCGTCTGACAATGATGACAATTGAGCTGCATCAGCTAAATCCTGGATAGCAATTTTAGGGGCTACCACAAATTCAACCGCCTGACGATTACCTAAAGTTATCGTACCAGTTTTATCAAGTAACAAGGTATCAACGTCACCGGCAGCTTCTACTGCTTTGCCACTGGTAGCTAAAACATTATATTGCAAAACCCTGTCCATACCAGCTATACCAATAGCCGAAAGTAACCCACCAATAGTTGTAGGAATTAAACAGACTAATAGCGATATTAAAGAAAATAAATCAGGGGCTTTATTGGGACAACTTTGATAACTATAAATACTAAATGGATATAAGGTAGCTACTGCCAATAAGAAGACAATCGTTAAGCCCGCTAGTAAAATATCTAAAGCAATTTCATTTGGAGTCTTTTGGCGATTAGCTCCTTCTACTAGGTTAATCATTCTATCAATAAATGTTTGTCCTGGATCGACACTGATTTTTATTCTTAGCCAATCGGATAATACGGTAGTTCCACCAGTTACGGCACTACGATCGCCGCCACTTTCTCGAATTACCGGAGCCGATTCACCAGTTATTGCACTTTCATTAACACTAGCGACACCTTCGATAACCTCGCCGTCACTAGGGATTGTTTCATTAGCCTTGACCAAAACAATGTCACCTTTTTTAAGACTACTAGCTAAGACCGATTCAGAAGTGCCTCTCACGGTTTCGCGTGTGGCCATGGTTGCTTGTTTGTTTTTTTTTAAGGTATCGGCTTGAGCTTTGCCACGTCCTTCAGCCATTGCCTCGGCAAAATTAGCAAATAATACGGTAAACCACAACCAAATGGTTATCTGAAATTGAAATAGTAAATTCTCAAATTTATTTCCTTTGATAATATTTTCAAAAAACATTATCGTGGTAATAATACTGCCAATTAACACCACAAACATGACTGGGTTCTTGAATAGCGTTTTTGGATTGAGCTTAATAAAGGCATCTATTAACGCACGATTAATAATTTTTTTATCGTAAATAGACTTGCTTTGTTTTTTTATATTTTCATTAGTCATGGTTAAAATAATTTTCCTTGTCTCATCAAAAATTCTTCAATAATTGGACCTAAACATAATGCGGGAAAGAATGTAAGTGCACCAACAATTAAAATTACACTTATTAAAAGTATGACAAATAAATAACTGTAAGTTGGAAAGGTTCCAATAGAGGCTGGAACTAATTTTTTTTTGCTTAAGGATCCGGCCATGGCTAAAACGGGAATAATCATAAAAAACCGGCCTAAAAACATGGCTATACCTAAAAGAATATTATAAAATGGCGTGTTAGCTGATAATCCCGCAAAGGCTGAGCCATTATTACCAGTGCAAGATGAAAAAGCATATAATAATTCACTAAATCCATGCGGTCCGACATTATTTAAATTATTGGTGCCAGATCCAAAACTATTCCAGAAACTATCTTTAGGAAAATTAATAACACTAGCTATAGCTGTAAAAACTAGAATTGAAAAAGCTGCTACCAAAATAAATAGCATGGCCATTTTTACTTCTTTTTTCTCGATTTTCTTACCCAAATATTCAGGCGTGCGCCCTACCATAAGGCCAGCAATAAACACCGATAATACCGCAAAAACAATTATGCCATACAACCCTGATCCAGTACCACCAAAGACTACTTCACCTAGTTCAATGTTAAGTAAAGTAATTAATCCACCCATGGGAGTTAGGCAATCGTGCAGACAGTTTACCGCTCCACAACTGCTGTCGGTAGTTACTACAGCAAATAAACTGGAATTAGCAATACCAAAACGCAGTTCTTTGCCTTCCATATTGCCACCGCTATCACCTAACTGACTGGTCGCATAATTAATGTTATAAGGTTTAAAATTAGGATTGCCCTTAGCTTCAAAATGGTAGGTAACTAAAGTACCAATTAGAAATATTACGGTCATTACGGTGAGCAATGCTACACCTTGTCTAGTATCTTTAACCATTTTACCAAAAGTGTAGGTTAAAGCTGCTGGTATTATAAATATCGACAGCATTTCTAATAAATTAGTTAATGGTGTTGGATTTTCAAAAGGATGAGCTGAATTAGCATTAAAAAAACCACCACCATTAGTACCTAAATTTTTAATTGCTTCTTGAGAAGCTACCAAGCCAAAAGGAAGTGTTTGATTATGGTTATCTAAAGTAGTAAAGGTTAAATAAGGATTTAAATTTTGAATTACTCCTTGGGAAACTAATAAAAGTGCTATGGGTATACAAATAGGCAACAATATGTATATAGTTATACGGGTAAGATCAGTCCAGAAATTGCCAATCGTGCCCACACGATTAACAATAAATCCTCTAATTACGGCAATAGCAATGGCAATACCGGTAGCAGCTGATACAAAATTGTGAAATGCTAAAGCAAGCATTTGCGATAAATAGGTCATGGTTGTTTCACCAGCATAGCTTTGCCAATTAGTATTAGTAGTAAAAGAAATTGCCGTATTAAAAGCTAAATCTGGAGTCATTTTACTAGCATAGACTGGCGCATCACTTAAACCAAAATGCATCGGGTTTAACGGTAATAAATTTTGAAACATCAATAATAAATAAGTCAATAACATTGAAACCAACGAAAAGGCAATAACACATTGAGTATATTTAAGCCAATTCATTTCTTCACAAAAGTCAATATTAGCTAATCTATATATTAGCATTTCACTTGGCCTTAAGATTCCACTAAACAAAGTGTTATTACCTTCTAAAACATTATAAATGTATAAACCTAATGGTTGGGCAATTAATAAAATAAGGCTAATAAAGAAAAATATCTGGCAAATTCCCAAGAAAGTCATTTTAACTACACCTAGTTGTGTTCAGGAAATAATAAGGCATAACCTAAATAAAGTAATAAGCCTAAAGATGTGATCAAAGTAATGGTCAGATCAAAATTTAACACTTATTTTTTATCCTTAATACAGTTATTGCTAAAATTATAAATAAACTAGTGTCAAGAAACTATCAAATATCTAAATTCCGACATAAAGCTTACGTCAATTTTTGAATTTTAATTTAATAGTCACTAAATTTTAAACAGAAAAGTTATAAATTATTAGCCAAATTCAAGCTTATGAGTTTTTATATAGCTAAATCAGAAATAAATATTAGTGGGACTTTAGCTGATTTTTAGTCTAAATCGGATCTTCTTCTAAAAGAAAAACACGTTAATCATGAGTATATTCCTCAGAACCAATGAAACAATTCTGAAAGCTTGATTAAAATAGATTAGTTTTTTTTTATCTTTATTTTAAATTATTGACAGAATTTATTCTTGATGTCAAGATAAAAGTAGGTGAAAATTATTAAATTATGTTTATTAGATTATTTAGTATAAATTATATTAGATATTTACTGGTGACCCTCTTTCCTTTCTTATCAACTGCGTCAAGGGGCTTAATGTATTTAAAATTTAACTTAGTAAAGCGCCGAGTAAGCCCAAATGTACAAAGAAATGAACTTTGGTTATTTAATAATTTGCATTATTATTTTACAAGTAACACTAACAATTTTTGTTTGTGATTTAATTTATAATTTAATTTTTAGTTATGAAATAAACAAAAAATCATTCCAATATAAATTGTTTAAGTCAATTAATATTGTCAGTATTCCTTTAGAAAATATTAAGAGTGTCAAAATATCAAAATTGTGCATCAAAACAATATTCAATCAACTCTTTTATTTAAGATTACCACAAAAAATATTAACAAAGAAATATTTGATAATAGATGCAAAATTATTAAATTTGGATTTCTCAATTATTATTTCGCCTAGTCAACCAGAAGTTTTTTTACAAAGCTTACTTAAAGAAATTGACACTTATAAAAACAATGATTCAAATCCCTCTATGTCAATATGAAACGAGACAACTATGGTATAATACATAAGAAAGGTAAGTTTATGGTTAAATATTTAAAATCCACCAATAATCTACAGACTCATAATATAACTGCTACCAATTATAGTAATGTAATTGCCTTAAAATCACTATCATCTTATACCACAACCTATAACCAAAGCACAACCAATGCAGCTGGTTCTGGCTATGCTACTACCGCCATAGCCTTTAACTTAAATCAAAATCATTTAACGGCGTTAGCTGTTTCGGGAACCATAACAACTGGTGATA
>DAHXLC010000166.1 GCA_027371815.1 Candidatus Melainabacteria bacterium
TAAAGCAGTGATTATTCCAGTTCCTTATGAAGCAACTACAGAGTGGGTTGATGACATTATTTACCTCAAATTTTAAAATAACTAATTTTGATACCGTTATTATTTTAAGCTTATCTGCACAAAAAATAACTAACTTTTGAAATTATCTTATTTTTTTGTATGAAAATTTACACTTTTATCATATAATATCAAATGGAGTCTAATCATTTTTTTAACCAAACGAGGCAATAATGACCCAAAAAACCTTAAAAAACAGTATTTCTTTAGCTGAAACTGCGCAGTATTTAAATTCTACACTAGACGAAATTAACAATTTAATTATATCTGGTCAAATTTGTTCCTATCAAGATAGAAATGGTCAATTATTAATTGATGCTGACTGTGTTAAGACTTTAAAAACAGCTAATCATCATAAAACCAAATCATCAGTTATTGATTCACTTACGGCCGATGACTTTATTGGAATACCTGACCACAATGATTATTTAACCGGCCAAGGCGTTTGTCAAGATAATCAAAACCAAGCCAGTCCCGAAAATATAACTGACAGTGAATTGGTTTCAGACAATACTGAACTTACATTATGGAATCGAGAAAATATTACTAATCAGAATTTAACTAGATTGATTGGTAATATGGAATTTACTAACGAAAAATTACATAATGCGATGTACAAAATTGGTTATCTTGAAGCCAATATAACTAATTTAAAGGCACAACTTGAGGCAACTTTATCCATTCCACTTATTGACAATCGAACTATTGAGCTAATTAAAGAAAACGATTTACTTAAAGCCGAAAAGGAAAAATTATCAGGTTACAAAGCCACAACCGAACCAAAATTAGCTGAATTAGAGGCAAAATTCAATAAATTACAGTCATCTTGGCTTTGGCCATTAATAAAAAACTTAAAATGAAACTACTTAGTAACGGTCAGGCTGTTGGCCGTACAGATGATAAAATTGGTATTATCACCATAGCTAATAAAACTAGCCGAAATGCCCTGAGTATAAAAATCCTAAGCGATATTACGAGGTTATTAAATGAATTTCAAAATAATAACGTAACTGTAGTAATAATTAAAGCTGAATCAGCCGGAAAAGTCTGGTCAGCTGGACACGATATTAATGAATTACCCTTAGACAAAGATCCTTTAAGCTATTTTGACCCGTTAGAAGAAACCTTAAGAACTATTCAATGTTTTCCAGGACCAGTAATTGCCATGATTGATGGTACCGTATGGGGTGGAGCTTGTGATTTAGCTATAACTTGCGATATTTTAATTGGCACACCAAATTGTTCTTTTGCAATCACTCCAGTAAAACTAGGATTACCCTATAATGCTACAGGCATTCTCCATTTTATAAACCGAGTTGGTATTAATGTAGCTAAAGAAATGTTTTTTACCGCTAACCCTATTGACGCTACCCGTGCTTTAAATGTTGGCATTCTTAATCATATCGTGCCTAATGACAAATTGGTATCTTTTACCTGGGAAATGGCCAATTCGATAACCAAGCATTCAAAATTAAGCATTGCAGTTATTAAAGAACAATTTCGCATCTTGTCTAACGCCTATACCATAAGCCCTGAAGCCTTTGAAATGATTCAAGGGATGCGCCGTAAAGTTTATTTTAGCAAAGATTATATTGAAGGAATAACTGCTTTTAAAGAAAAACGTCAGCCTAATTTTACCGGTGTTTAAGAACAGTACAAGCTTTTTCTTTAGTAGCACTAGCAAATTTTACGCCGAGCTTGTTTTAACCTGGATTCGCCAATTAATATATGTATAAATTTAAAATTTTGTGCTATGATTTTTAAATATTATTGTGAAAATTACGCAAACGGATGTCCGAAAACATGGACAACACTTCAACCCTAGAGTCTATAGCTTGGCGTAACGCCTACAAAACAAAAACTGTGAGTCTTGACAATGCAATTAGCTTTATCAAGAAAGATGATCATGTATATATTCAATCAAACGCTGCAGCTCCTGAAATTTTTATTGAAGGCTTAATTAATAACGCCAGTCATTTTGAAAACCTAAATATCCTTCATTTGCTTACACTTGGCAAGGCTGATTATGTTAAAGCAATGTTTAAAAATAATTTTAAAGTTAAAACTTTTTTTATTGGTCAAAATGTAAGACAAGCTGTAAACAACGGTCAAGCTGAATATATCCCTGTATTTTTAAGTGAAATCCCTAAATTATTTAATAATAAAATCATCCCAATTGATGTTTGCCTAATTCACGTAAGCCCTCCGGATGAACATGGCTATATGAGTTATGGAGTATCAGTAGATTGCACCATAGCAGCACGGAAAAATGCCAAGTTGGTTATTGCTGAAGTAAATCAACAAATGCCCAGAACCCTTGGACGATCTTTCATTCATATAAGTCGTATTGATTATTTAGTAGAAACGAATCGACCTATACCTGAGCTCATCATTAAACCAATATCTAAAGTTGAAGATCAAATTGGTAATTATGTAGCCAGTTTAGTTGACGACGACTCAACAATTCAATTAGGCATTGGTACTATACCTAATGCTGTTTTAAAATATTTAAACAACAAAAAAAATCTTGGCGTTCACTCCGAAATGGTTTCCGATGGCATAATTGAATTAGTAAATAATGGTGTGATCAATAATGCCTTTAAAACCATCCTACCCGGAAAAATTGCCGTAAGCTTTGTTATTGGTACGCGAAGATTATATGATTTCATTAACAACAACCCTAATTTTGAATTTCAAACCAGTGATTTTATTAATGACCCATTTATAATATCGCAAAATTACAAAATGATTTCCATTAATTCAGCGCTTCAGGTTGATATAACCGGTCAGGTAGCAGCCGATTCAATTGGCAGTTATCTTTATAGTGGCTTTGGTGGACAAGTTGATTTTATTCGCGGTGCCAGTCATTGCCCAAATGGCAAAGCTATTATTGCCATGCCCTCAACAGCTAAAAATGATACGGTATCTAGAATAACTGCTAAACTCATTGAAGGTAGTGGGGTTGTAACTACTCGAGCTGATGTACATTATGTCGTAACCGAATATGGTATTGCACATTTATTTGGTAAATCAGTAAAAGAAAGGATGAGAGCCTTAATTAACATTAGCCACCCTAAATTTCAAGACGAATTAAAATTTCAATGCAAACAAATTCCCTGGCTTAATTAAAGCTTGATACAGATTTAGACCAGTTAAACTATATTTTAATTTACCCAGCTTAAATGATCGTTAATATTTTAACTTTAACAAAAATTTTCTTATATCAGCTAATTCAACTATAGGATATAGTAAATTTAAACAAAAAAAATCATAATAACAGTCGCTGATAGAAAACAAACTATCAGCGACTAATGCTAAACTTTAATAACCATTAATGTTCTTTAGGATGCATTATCCGCCAGACAAAAGCTATAATAAGCGTTGAGAATAAAAAGATTGCATGAATTTCATAATGCTTATATAAAACTGCCGTAGGAATATGCTTTGAACTAATAAAGTCCTCAAGCAATTGCACACTAGATACACCAGTAAAAGCAAGTCCAACTTTTACTTTCATTGAAATCGTATCAATATGGTCAAGCCATTGGGGTGAGTCTTTGCGAGCATTTACATGAAATTTGCGCACATAAATCTGATGCCCACCGATAATAACTAAAACCAAAAGTGATGCTACCATAGCTTTATCCAACAAGCCAACAGTATCAGCTAAGAGGTGATTACCTGATAAATGTGGAGACAAAACAATAAGGGTTATGACATCGCCCAGAAATTTAAACACATAAATTAGCAAAGCAACAGCTAATCCAATATTAATGGGAAACAAAAGCCATCGAGTTGAGAAAAGAATCTCATCAGCAAGACCATCATGTAAAAATGATTTAATCTTGGTAAGTAATTGCTTCAGTTTAGATTCTGCCATGGATATTATCTCCTAGTTTAGGGTTGAAAATGAATAAATTGACTAGCTAAAAACTATTCACGTTGGACTATCCAAAACTTGAAATAGTCTTAGATACTATTATTTAGCTAACATCATTGTCGATAATAATATCGTCAATGATCAATCTTAAGGCTTACACCTCAGTATGGGTACGATTCAGGATATCTTCCAGATAAATTACTAATGCGCTAACTGGCAGCGCCAATAAGACCAAAAGCAAACCCTGGCATAGTTGTTCATATTCGTATCTCCTATCGACAAGAAGTTTATTGATTAAACTGGTAAAGCTTAAATTAAAACTCCCTTACCAGGGTTAGACAGCTCGAAAGATGCTAATTAAGAGGACAGCAAGAACAATTAAACTAATTATTGTATAAATTCGATCCCTTTGCATGCTATAACCCCAAACAGAGTAAGCGACCCTAATTATTGGTGTTGCCACCAAAATCATTAGACCAAATTCAATTATGGCAATTGGTCTGCCGGAAATTAGGCTATGATAAATTCCGGAAAAGGATATTTGCTTTTCTGGCTCACCATGAAAATGAAGATAATCAGGTGTAGCATAGTTTAAACCATGACGAATAAGAAACAGTCCAAACCCAATTGCAACCACAACAGCAGCCAAAATTACACCATATTGGAGAATCAGCGCTACGGCATTCTCGATTTTTTCATCATTAAATTTATTTGCTTGCATATTATAATCTCCTTTAAATGTTACCGCAAATGCCTTTGTAAATCATTTGCACTCCAACTAGAGCTACTATGATAATAAAGACCATGCGAATATACTGAGGATTTGCCGTTACGAGAAGCTTAGCTCCTAGTTTTGAGCCAACAATAACCCCAAACATTACCGGCAGACACAACAGCGGATCAACATAACCACTGACTAGATAAACTCCAGCTGAAGCAGCTGCAGTTACACCAATCATAAAGTTACTGGTTGCTGTCGAAACCTTAAAGGGAATGCGCATAACACCATCCATCGCCAAAACCTTAAGAGCCCCTGAGCCAATACCCAAAAGCCCAGACAAAGTTCCCGCTAAAAACATTAGTGCAAATCCACCCGGCAAATTATAAACGTTATAAAATTGTTTGCCGGTAGATGTCGGATACGAACCATTAAGGCTAAAAAACGAAGCCAGTTTATCAACGGGTTTATTTCCAGCATCCTCTTTATATTTACGAGACAAAATAGAATTTAAAACTAAAACCACCCCAAAAATTATGGATATGACATTAGCCTGAATAATTCCGACTAAGATAGCTCCAACTAAAGCTCCTATCGTTGCCGCTACCTGTAAAAACATACCAATACGAAAATTACTTATCCGTTGTTTGACATAAGTTGATGCAGCCGCTGAAGATGTAGCAATAACTGAAATAAGTGAAGCACCAGCAGCGTAGCGAATATCGACGCCAAACATTAGTACGAGCATGGGCACAATCACTACACCACCACCAAGACCAGTTAATGATCCTAGAAAACCAGCTAAAGTCGCACACAGGAAAATAACAATAGCA
>DAHXLC010000180.1 GCA_027371815.1 Candidatus Melainabacteria bacterium
GTTTTATGCCCCACTTGCCAAGTTTACGATAGTCCATTGTTTATCTCCTTTAGCGTTATATTACTCATAATAGCTTTAATCTCAGCTACTCAAGATATTGCTATTGATGGCTATTATCTAGAAGTCTTATCATCAAAGCAACAAGCTTATTTTGTTGGCTTTCGTAACACTGCTTATAAAATAGCCTGGATTTTTGCAACCGGATTTTTAGTATTTTTGACAGGTAATTTTGAAAAATATTTCTCTAAAAATGTTGCTTGGGCTATTACACTGTCAATTGTTAGTCTTAGCATTATGACTGCCTATTGGTTCCACGCAATGACTTTGCCAAATATAATAGTCAAGCCTAAAACTAAAGAAAAATTTACATTTTATACTTTAAAAAAATTTATTTATGTGTTTTTAAACTATTTTAATCAATCTAAAATAATCGCTATAACATTATTTATTTTAATGTATCGTTTGGGTGAATCACTATTACTTAAAATGGCTTCGCCATTTCTACTCGATCTAAAAATTAATGGTGGCTTAAATATTCCACTTACTTCACTAGGAATTATTTATGGCACTTATGGAATGTTGGCATTATTATTTGGCGGGATTCTGGGTGGTTATTTAATATCCAAACTGGGACTAAAAAAACTCTTATTTCCTTTTGCTTTATTTCAAAACTTATTAATTTTAAGTTACTATTATCTAAGTACTGTAAAACCAGAAATAAACATTATAACAATTTTAAACGCCTTGGAACAGTTTGCCTATGGACTTGGCACTAGCGCTTATACGATATTTTTATTACAAACCGTAAACCCTAAGTTTAAATCAAGCCACTATGCTATAGCAACAGCCTTAATGGCTTTTGGCGTTTTTATCCCTCAATTATTTAGCGGCTATCTAGCTACTGGTTTGGGTTATAGCAACTATTTTATTTTATGTGCTATATTAAGTATTCCTGGCCTAATAACAATTTTCTTTTTACCTATAAAGGAGATAAACAATGGACTATCGTAAACTTGGCAAGTGGGGCATAAAACTAAGCTCCATTGGTCTAGGCAGTTGGCTTACTTCAGGCACTACCATCGAACAATCTGAAAACGACAAATTAATTCATTATGCCTATGATTCAGGTATTAATTTTTTTGATACCGCTAATGTTTATGCTCTGGGTGAAGCCGAAGTAGTTGTGGGCAAATCATTAAAACAAATTAAACGTGATTCTCTAGTACTTGCCACTAAGGTTTTTTTTCCTATGGGTAATGGGCCAAATGACAAAGGCCTATCACGCAAACATATTTTTGAACAATGCCATTTAAGTTTAAAACGCTTGAATACAGATTATATTGACTTATATCAATGTCATCGGTTTGATAGCGAAGTTCCTTTATTTGAATTAGTAAAAGCCATGGATGATCTTACCCGAGCTGGCAAAATTCTCTATTGGGGTGTTAGTGAATGGCAAGCTTCACAAATCGAAGAAGTAACCAATATTGCTCTTCAATTACATGCTATGCCACCAATATCTAATCAGCCCTGCTATAATTTATTACATCGCACTATTGAGAATGAAATTATTCCAACCTGTGAAAAACTTGGCGTGGGCCAGGTTGTCTTTTCGCCATTAGCTCAAGGTGTTTTAACTGGTAAATATAAGCCCAATCAACCTTTACCGAAAGATAGTAGAGCCAGTAACGATAAAATCAATATGTTTTTAAAAGGGCGCAATCATCTAGATAATGAAGTATTAGCGGCCGTAGAAAAATTTGCTTTACTAGCCAAAGAATATAATACCACTGCCGCAAGCTTAGCCTTAGCCTGGTGTCTACGCCATAAGAATGTAACATCAACCATTATTGGTGCTACGAGCAAGAGTCAAATTAATGAAAATATTCAAGCCAGCTTGGTCAAATTAACCGATGATTTGGTTAATCAGGCTGAAAATATTTTAAAGCCATTTGCTAATTTTTAACTCTGAATAACTAATAACTAATTATAAAATTTAATATTAATTATTGCCCTAAGCACTTTTCAAATTTTCTGTTTTCAACTACAATGACAACTAAGAAAGCTTAATTTACCTAGGGAGAATAAATATGCCTGATTCTATTTACCAATTTAACCAACAGGTTGAAAGCTCAATCAACAAAGTCAAAGAAGTCAACAAGACAAATGGGACTCAAGCTGCTTACCAGGAATTACGCAAAGAATACGACAACTTTATCAACAATCCTAATCACAGCCAATCGGAGGATAAAGCCTATCTTGAGAACATCACATCTGGTTTAAAAAACGAAATGACTGGATTATCAGCTGCCTGGGGACTTGATCAATTTCAAGCCAAACAAATTCAATATAATCGTGGCAATGGTAATTATGAAACGCAAACTGAATTTTTAAGCCATGGCAAAAATTTGGACAAAAAAACCATTATTAACGATGGTAACCTTACTGATATTAATGCTACCGGACAAGTTTTAACTCCATTCGATCAAATTATGTCACGTGAATTGATGAATAATTTTAATGAATTTCATCACTCCAAACCCGTGCTGGGTCTTTTTGGACATGCCTATTTAAGCCACGATACTTTAATTCATAAAATCAAAGAAATTGATGACACTAATTTTAAAGAACAAAAACTAGAACAAAACCAAAACCAGGATGTTAATATCGCTCAATCACTTATGGCAAATAACAATGAATTGTTTGCTACTTTAGACAGTATTAATAATGGAAATCCTGAAGGAAAAATTCACCGGTCTAATTTAAAGAAATTTATTCAAGAAACCGAAAATAATCCCAATGGGGCTATTGCTCAATCCTTTAATCCAGAACAGGTATCCATGGTTTACAATCTAGAAAAAAACTGGAATTCCGAACAAATTAAAATGCTCCATCCTGATGGTTACATTTCCTTTGATTCAATTGCTAACGCCTTGGGCTATAATAGTACACAGTCAATGATTAACAACCTAGATCGCAATAACTAATTATCAGCAAAAGCCTTAGCTCAATAGCTAACCTTTCTATTAAGAAACTCTTAAAAACTCAAACATGATTTACAATATTATAATCAAATATTTAAATCGACTTTTAAAGGAGTCTAATGATAAGTTTATGTAATTAAAATGATTTTACTGATAATACCTTATCTTTAAAATCTATTTGTAAATTTATTACCAGATCTATCAATAAACATAAAAATGAATTTTAAAGACATTGGTAAAGAAATACTCGCTGAGTTAGATTTAGAATTTAATGCCCTAAAAAATAACAATACTAATACTATTGAATTAACTAATATGATGATTTTCGCCAACTGACACCAGTTACCCTAACCAACGAACCTGGCCTTAATTGGCTTAATAAAGATGTTTTTGAAATATCTGGCATTAAGGACAAAATAGATCGAAAACTACCAACTCCAAATCTGACCATGCTAAAAATGCAATACCGCATGAATAGCCAGATTAAAACACTAGTTAATACTTTGGCCTACAATAGTGAACTTCTAACCCATGAAAGTGTTGACAGCAATTTAATAATGTCGTAATGTGTGGCTTATTTAAACCGAATGAAGCAAATGACTACAATAAAAAATTAGCTTATGTAAGTATGACACACGCCAGTCATAATTTAATGATAATTTGTGAAAATAAACACGAATTAATTAAGAATATTAAGGTGGATTAAAATATTCTCGTAAAAGATTTTGGGCTGTTTAAAAACAAAATCATCTAAATAAATATCTCTCCAATTATTTGCATAGTTTAAAATTTGGAAAAAGAAGGGGGCAGTGCATAAGCTACAACTAAAAACAGACAATCTAATTGCTAAGACAGTAATATATCCTGTATAATATGCTTAATTAAATTTTTAGGAAGTAGTAATGAAAATATCATTTGCAAAATTATTATCTCTTGTAATAATAATAATTTTAGCCTGTAATAAAACGGCTTTTAGCTGTGCCACAATGTTTGTTGACCAGTTTTCATGGTCATTACATCCAAATCTACCAGTCAATGATTTTATCAAGGGCAATTTAGGCATTATTCAGCCAAGTTTTGCCAGGATTTATCTGGTTATAGCCTATCGTTATTTAATCAATAAACCACTAAATAATAATGAAATAAACCAGACCGTTAAACTTATTAATGATCGCCTTGGTTATGTTTCATTTTACTGTTTTGACATCACGAAAACGGATTATTATAAGAACTGGATCAAAGAGCGTGATTTAGTCTTAAAACCAGGTAAAAATGTCAACTTAGAAGCATACGCCTATTTAAATGAATTTAATTATATTACTATCTGCAATATACAGGCCGACGCATTAAATAAGGCTACCAATACCCTTAAAAATTTAATAAAAAAATATGGCATTAAGGCACCTTGTGTAATTGACTGGGTTAAAAATCAGGATATGGTTTATAAAAATGATGGCAGCAGTCAAAATACAAAAATTCCAGAGCCTTTAACTAAATCTAACGATAGTTACCTAATAAATGAACGCAACTATCAAATTGCTTGTGCTAATTTTTATGCTACCAATTATGAAACGGCCTGTACAGACTTTAATAAATTAGCTAAAACACCAGACTACAGCGATAAGACCCTGGCAAAATACCTATCGATAAGAGCCTTAATTAGACAAGGCACTGTAAAAACCAAAGACCCTTTTAATACTAAAATTTTGCAAGATGCACAAACACAGATTTTAAAAATAAAAGACAAACCTGAATTTAGCAGTTATAAAACCGCTTTGAATAATTTAAATAATTTTATCTTAAACCGACTCGAACCTAAATCAAGGCTAATACAACTTGACCAAGAATTAATGAAAAACATTACTTATGACAGTCTTGAAGAATATATAAGCGTTTATGATATTGTTACAAACTATGACTCAAATAACTTTAATACCAATGAAAAAAACACCCAACCATTGATTCCTAATCTAGGTTCAATGTCAGAATGGATACAGGTATATCAGTCTAAAAACAGTGCTGCCTGTAATTACGCCAAGCAAAAATTTAATAAAACGCCAACTACAGAATGGCTAATTAATTTAAGCCAACACACAACAACGTTAGACAAAGATTTTTCCATTATAATTGACCAATTTAATAAGTTAAACCCATCCAATAAAGCCTATTTAACGCTTGCCTATAAAGTAACTAAATATTTTATTGACTCAAAACAATATGAAAAAGCTATAAATTTATTAGACAAATTGCTAGAAATTAAAAATCTTGATTTATCATCAAAAAATATGTATTTAGCACAGAGAGTTCAATTATCCAAATCTTTAGACCAATTCGTCAAGTATGGTATTAGTACCGAAGTTGGGTCATGGGGAGATTTTAGTGATGAAGTACCTGACACCTATATATATATCGATCCTGCTGTAAAAACTATAAAATCAAAGCCTTTAAATGATTTTATTCCACTTGCCCAAGGGTTTATTAACAGTTATTTTTCGCTAGCTGAGTTAAAAAAACTTTACGCTACCAAAAACTATATTTTACCCAGCCGCCTAAACTTAGTCAAAGTAATTTTCTTAAGAAGCGCATTGTTAAATAAAATGTCTTATGTTAACGCTGCAGCTGCAATACTAGCTGAAATAGACGTTAGCTATAAAAATTTATATATAAATTTTCTTAAAAACAATTCACCAGAAGAAAAAAAATTCTTACTGGCCTATATTATGCTAATCAATAGCAGCTTTTTACCTTACTTAACTACCGGTAGCAATAATTATAATTCATACTGGTGGGGTACATATGATTTAACCAACCTCCATATGCCCGATTACAACACTGACGACGGATATTATTCTTACCCAAACAAAGTAGATTATCCACCCTACATTAAGCCATTATTTCTCAATAAAGAAGATTTAGCCCAAGCTCGCGATGAAATAAAAAGTTTAAACACAGCCAAACCAGCGTCGGTATATTTACCCGAAATTGTTATTAGTTTTGCTAAAACCCATAAAAATTATCCACTTGTTCCTCAAGCGCTTCATTTAGCTGTCCGCTGCACCCATTTAGGGCAAAGGTGTAATGACGGATCGAAATTATCCAAAGAAGCTTTTCAATTATTACATAGAAATTATCCAAATAACCTATGGACAAAAAAAACGCCGTATTATTATTAATTATATAATAAGACTTCGACATAATCAGATGCACACAATTTTTACCAAAACCAAAAATGGAATATTACTTAATCTGCAAATTTGTACTAATGCCAGCCTTGCTGGAGTAGACGGAATCTTTAATAATCGTTTAAAAATAAAAGTTACTAGCCAACCCGTAGACAATGCTGCTAATAAA
>DAHXLC010000181.1 GCA_027371815.1 Candidatus Melainabacteria bacterium
GGAGATGGTCTTGGTGTTACACCAATGGAAGTTAGTGTTTTGCCTCAAGCTATTAATATAATCTGCCCAGAGTCGAAAAATTAGACTTATAAATTAAAATTTAGTTGCGATTAATTTGCCGTAATTTTAACTTCTTCTAAAATTAAATCTTTGACTTTGTTGGCTACGATTTGAGTTTGTTTTCTTAATTCGGGTATGGCTACGGTTTCGAATAATTGTGGTTTTAATATTGGACCAAGCACAAACACATTTTTTAAAACTTCATTTTTGGAATTTACGACATTATAAATGTTGTCCGTTTTAATACTAACACCTAATTCATTTGGTACGATGAATCCGTCTTTCGACAAATTCTTTAATAATGGATTAGTTAAAGAGTTTAAATTAAAATTAGGTCCAGTACAATTTATGACAGTGCCAACAGTTAATTCTTCAATACTATCATGATGGCGTAATTTGTATTGTATATGGGCTAAGTTATTTGTTTGCGTGATATTAACCAGGCGTCCGGCAAGAATTTTAACTGATTGATTCTTAATAAGCTTATCTATATCACGGGCAACAACCATGGCTAGGCGATGTCGATGAATATCCCAGATTACTTGTACATGTCTTGTAAATCTGTGTTTTTCTGTTAAAGTAAGACTTGCCCAGTAAGCTTGAGTAATAGGTCTTAATGAATCTATTACGAGGCGCCAGTCTTTAACTTTTGTAATAGCAGATCTGACCTGTTTTAAAGCTGTTAAAATATTCTTGGATAGGGTATCGAGAGTTAAGCCAAATGACTGGCCGGTACCCATAGCTTGGGTGGCTTCTTGGGTATGTGGCTGGGAAACCAGCCCATGGCGCGACATCATGTATATTGGCTGTTT
This sequence comes from Candidatus Melainabacteria bacterium, assembly GCA_027371815.1. Taxonomy (GTDB): domain Bacteria; phylum Cyanobacteriota; class Vampirovibrionia; order Obscuribacterales; family JAKAZS01; genus JAKAZS01. The sequence goes on from DAHXLC010000181.1 coordinate 873, forward strand.
AAGACCTTGATCGTTTAAGACTAAGGCAATATCGATAGCAGTTTGAGCTGTACCGATTATAAGTACAGCTTCATTCTTGTTGACCTTAGCTAGTCTGGCTTTATCCCAGGGGTTTTGGACATATAAAGGCGAATTAAAAAAATCTTTATTAGTAATATGCGGATTGCCGTAATCAAGATTACCTGGAGCCATAACAATGTAATTGGCATTTATGGTATCACCTTTGGCTAAAATTACCTTATAGTTGTTCTGAAGATCTGGTATTATGTTTAGTACTTCATTTTTAATAAGATTAACTTTAATTTGAGAATTTTTTATTGATTCATTGACTAATTCTTTAAGATAATCACCATAAAAGGCTCGAGGCAAGTAGTAGTTTTTTAGTTCGTCAATATTACATTTTTTATCCCATTTTAGACGGCAGTACTCTAAAAAATCATTTTGATCAGCTTCTAAGGCACTCATATTTTTAACCGGGACATTTAATAGGTGTAAATTGGTATCGGTACTATAAGCTAGACCTTTAGGGATTTCATTTTTTTTTTCAATTAGGTAAATATTACAATTACTTAATTGTTGATTTTTAATCAGGTTTACACAAGTCAGTGCTCCTGAAAATCCACAGCCGATAATAACAATGTTTTTAAGCTGATGATTTTCTATTTTCATATTTTTACCAAAACCAAAAATGGAATATTACTTAATCTGCAAATTTGTACTAATGCCAGCCTTGCTGGAGTAGACGGAATCTTTAATAATCGTTTAAAAATAAAAGTTACTAGCCAACCCGTAGACAATGCTGCTAATAAA
>DAHXLC010000189.1 GCA_027371815.1 Candidatus Melainabacteria bacterium
TTGATAATAAATGAAATTAAAAAGCATAACTGTCAATTAATTGTACTTGCTGGATACATGAGAGTTCTAACTAAAAACTTTCTTGAAGAATTTAAAAATAAAACTGGCGAATTTTACCATGTCGTGAATATACATCCATCACTTATTCCAGCATTTACAGGCTGCAATGCCTATGAACAAGCCTTTAACTATGGCGTTAAAATTTCCGGTATAACTGTTCATTTAGTGAATGAAGAAATTGATGGTGGGGCAATCTTAGCTCAGGAATGTTTTCGGCTTAGTCCAAATGATTCATTAGATGATGTTAAGGCCAAAGGACTAAAAATCGAACATGAACTTTATCCACAAACACTCCAAAATATTATCACCAATGGAATTCAAATAGGCACCAACACATTTATTATAAACTAATTAGGATAAAATATGCTAACAGTCAAAACCAATAATTTAATTTATGCTGCGGTCATACCAGACTCAAATAATCAATTGATGTCAGCAAATAACCAAACTCCAAATCAAATATCATTTCCTCTTTATTTTATTGAACAAAATCAAGGTGATTTAGTCCATGATAAAAATTTTAATACAATCATGAATAATGTTCTTACCAATTCAGTAAATGACAAATTATTGCTTTTTACAAATGAAAATTGGCAAAATTTTATAAATCAATGGAAAAACAAAAATTTTACCTACTTAATAATCAAACACTTTTTGCCTGGAGTAACTGATACTAAAGGAAATACCGTAAAAGACGCCTTTAAATTATTTAACTGTAAAATAAATATTGCCTGTGGAAATATTTATTTATTACCTAAAACAGTAACACTCAACAATTCATTAAATGATTTAGTCAAAAAACTACAGTATAACTTATTTAATCCTTTAATCGAACAAATCAAAGTTGTCGACTTAAGTCAAGACTATCAGGAAGATTTTTTTCAATTTAAGCTATTTACGCAATCAACTAATGATAATAAACGTAACTATTATGAAGAAATAAACCTTAATATAAAGGACAACTTACTTGAAGATATAAGTATAAATCGTCTTCTTGCCTTAAGCTTACCGGAAATGAAAAATGTTCAAAACTATTTTAAAAATACCAAGACTCAAGTATTACGCAATAAATTTAATTTACCTCACAACCCTACTGATGTAGAATTAGAAATAATTGCCCAGACCTGGTCAGAACATTGTAAACATAAAATATTTAATTCAACAATAACTTGTAATTACTTAGATAATAACAAGCAAATAAGTCATTCAAAAATTATCCATAGCCTATTTAAAGAATTTATTGAATCCCCAACGCGACAACTTGCTAAAATCAAACCAAATTTACTTTCAGTTTTTAGCGACAATGCTGGAATTGTTAAATTTAATGAAAATTATAGTATTTGCTTCAAGGTTGAAACTCATAATTCACCTTGTGCGCTTGAGCCATACGGCGGAGCCGTAACCGGTCTATTGGGTGTAAACCGTGATATTATGGGAACTGGGCTTGGTGCCAAACCAATCTTTAATACCGATATTTTATGTTTACCAAATCCCTTTGAAAATGAACCAATTCATCCAAAACTACTTCCTAGTCAATCAATTATAAATGGTGTACGCAAAGGCATCGAAGATGCTGGTAATAAAAGTGGTATCCCTTGTATAAATGGTTCGGTATTCTTCCATAATGGCTACAGAGCCAAGCCGCTGGTTTTTTGCGGCACTGCGGGAATCATGCCTTTAACCATTAATGGTCTTGAATCTCACAACAAATATACTAAAATTAATGATCGCATTGTTATGGTAGGCGGCCGTGTTGGTGCCGATGGTATTCACGGTGCAACATTTTCTTCAATTCCCTTGGCAGAAAATTCACCTAAATCAGCCGTGCAAATTGGCGATCCCTTAACCCAAAAAAGAATGCTGGATTTCCTGCTCAAAGCACGTGATACAGGCTTAATAACTGGTATTACCGATAATGGTGCCGGAGGTTTATCCTCATCTGTTGGCGAAATGGCTAAGATAACCAATGGAGCTACTATCGATTTAAACTTAGTTCCTTTAAAATATCCCGGGTTAAAAAACTGGGAAATTACCGTTTCTGAATCTCAAGAGCGTATGACTGTTTCTACTGATAGATTTGAAGAATTAAAACAGCTGGCGGATAATTTTAATGTTGAAGTTACTGATATTGGATATTTTCATAATTTAGGCTATTTTGAAATTAAAGATCAAACTTCTACGGTTGCGCTTTTGGATTTAAATTTCTTACATGATGGCTATAGTGATTTAAATCTTACGGCCACCTTTAACCACAATGAAACAGTACATTTTATAAGTGAAATAACGCAAAATGATGTAATAAAACCATACCTTGATAAATTGGCAGATCTTAACGCTCATGACATATATCTCGAATTATTAGCTCATCCTAATATCGCTTCAAAAGAAAGTATCGTTCGCCAGTATGATCATGAGGTTCAAGGCAAAACTATTATCAAACCATTTACCGGTAAAAATCAAGACGGTCCAAATGACGCTGCTTGCGTGCTTTTATCTTTAGATTCACAACAAGGTATAGCTGTTGCTAATGGTTATAATCCGTTAATGAGTTATTATGACTGTTACTCCATGGCTGTTTTTAGCGTTGATGAAGCTATTCGAAATGTTCTTTGTATTGGTACTAATCTTGATGAAATTTATTTATTAGACAATTTTTCTTTTCCAGATCCGCTTAAGAGTGCAACCAATAAATTAGGCGAAAACAATTTAAAGTGTTTAATTGCAACTGCTACTGGGTTAAAAGATGCTGTGTCCGCTTATTCAACACCGCTTATTTCAGGAAAAGATAGTATGAAAAATGACTACCACACTGAGCAAATTAAATTATCCGACATTCCCACCCTATTAATTTCCGCAATTGGTAAAATAGATGATATTACGAAATGTCTAACTAGCAGTTTTAAAAATCCTGGTGATTTAGTCTATTTATTAAGCGCTGGAAGTCTAGGAATTGCCTCAAGTCATTTTCAATCGATATACAATTTAAATGCTAGTTGGTTACCGGAACTTGACCTAAATCAAGCTTATAAATTATATAAAAATTTAAATGTCCTTAATCAAAACGACTTAATTCAATCAGCTCATGACTTATCCGAAGGCGGTTTGGCAGTTACCGTAGCCGAATGTCTATTTGGTGAAAATTTTGGTGCTGTTTTAGATATCAGTCTTGTTTATAAACAAACACTGTCAAATAAACAAAGTTATATTGATAAACTACCTTTTAAAAACAATATTGCTCTTTGTAAGTTATTTGGGGAAATTCCTGGGTCAATTTTAGTTAGCCTAAAACCTAAAGACCAAAGTAAATTTGAAGCAATTCTGGAAGAATCTACGTATACATACCTTGGCTATGTAACTGCCGAAAGTCAATTAATCATTAAAGACGATAATAAAACCGTTATCAATACAAATACAGCTACTTTAAACCATGCCTGGAAAACATCCGTATGTAATACCTTTTAAGGAAAAGAAACTATGACCACAAATCCCCAAGCTTTAATTTTATATGGTGACGGTATTAACTGTGAACATGAAACCAAATTTGCCTTAGAACTTGTTGGCTTTGATACCAAAATTATGCTTACCAGCGATTTATTTAAAAGCCCAAAATTAATTGAAAAATATCAATTATTAGCATTTCCTGGCGGTTTTTCCTTTGGTGATGAAATTTATTCAGGCAAGGTTTTAGCTTTACAGTTTGAACAACTAGCTAAAGATTACCTAATAAAATTTATTGAACAAAAAAATATCGTTTTAGGAATTTGTAACGGTTTTCAGGTACTGGTTAATCTAGGGATTTTACCAGATCTCAATTATGAACCAATGTGCCAGCTTAATCATAATTCACAAAATAAATTTATCAATCGTTGGGTTAATTTATCAGTAAATAGTAAGCTTAATAATCCTTTATTAAAAAATTTAACTAATTTTGAATTACCAATTCGCCACGGTGAAGGTAATTTAATCATTAAAAATGAAAAAGCTAGCGAAATTATTTTACAACACGCCGCCTTATTTTATGAAAATGATGTCAATGGAAGTTTTGCCAAAATTGCTGCCTTAACCAATAAAACTGGAAATGTGTTAGGAATGATGCCACATCCAGAAGCTTTTGTAACAAGATTTCAACATTACAACTGGTTAAATCAGCAAATAGCAAATGATCAAGCAAAACCTTATGGATATCAAGTTTTTCTTAATGCATATAATTATTTTTTTTGCTAAAATTTAAGAAGTTTAATTTTTTACAAGCCCTTGTTTATTGACAACGCTTCTATTTCTAATATATATAAATCATGGACAAAGTAACTTACCAGCAATCCGGCGTTGATATCAGTCTAGCTGATAAATTTGTTAATTATATTATGCAAAATAACCCTAAAGAAAATTCTTTATGGAAAACAAATGCTAATTACGCTAGCGTCTATCCTTTAACCGATGATTTAGCCATCTGCATAACAACTGATGGGGTAGGCACTAAAGTCTTAATTGCCAGCGAATTAGACAACTACAACCATATTGGTATAGACCTTGTAGCCATGTGTGTAAATGACTTATTGTGCGTAGGCGCCCAACCAAAATTATTTTTAGATTATTATGCCTTTAGTAATTTTGACTATGATACTGCCTGTAAAATTATTGACAGTATTATTAAAGGCTGTAAAACAGCCAACTGCAGTCTGGTTGGCGGCGAAACAGCTCAAATGCCTGATTTATATGCGCCAAAACACTTTGATCTTGCAGGTTTTAGCCTGGGAATAGTCAATAAGAATTCATTTATCGATGGCCATAAAATAACCAATGGTAATACCATTATTGGCATTGCCGCAAATGGTATACATTCAAACGGGCTATCCCTAGCTCGCAAACTTATCACTAAAGACAATGCTTTATATGCAAATCTACTCAAACCAACACATATATATACTGATCCTGTCTTAAAATGCCTAGAAAAATACAGCCAGTCTATTAATGGAATAGCTCATATAACCGGTGGTGGAATTACCAACTTATTTCGGCTTAATAATAATGTTGGCTATAAAATAGACAAATGGTTTCCCTTAGATGAAATCTTTAAATATCTAGCCCAACATATTGAGGTTAAAGAAATGCATACAACATTTAATATGGGTTATGGTATGTATATTATTGTTAATGATCATGCCAACGAGATTAATGATCTTATTCAATCCTGTGGCTTTAAATCACAAATAGCTGGCCTGGTTAATAATAATACCAATCAAATAAATATAATCCATCAAGAAATATCAGCAATAGATTTTACCTTAACCAAACACCAATAACTTATAATACGAGGATCAAACAATGCTTACACTAAAGACAGATAATTTAATTAATAAAATAACTCAAGGTAAAACCATAAATATATTAGTTAGCGTATATGATAAAACTCATCTTGCTGATTTTCTCAAAGAGTTAAACTCAGCATTAAAGTTTAATATTATTGCAACAGGTGGCACCTATAAACATTTAAATGATAATGATTTTTCTTGTACCGAAGTAAGCACACTTACAAATTTCCCGGAAATTCTTGATGGTAGGGTCAAAACATTACATCCGGTAATTTTTGGTGGCATTTTAGCTCGGGATTTAGAAACCGATAAAATTGTTCTCAAGGAAAATAATATTCCTGAAATAGACATGGTTATTGTTAATCTTTATCCTTTCATTGAAAAAGCCAAAGCCAATTTAAGTCTTAAAGAAATGCAGGAATATATTGATATTGGGGGAGTAAGTCTATTAAGAGCTGCTGCTAAAAATTATGAAAATGTACTGGTGGTCTCTTCGCCATCACAATACGATGAAATTTTAAACGAGCTTAAAAATAAACAGTCCGATAAGCTAAATACATTACGCACCAGATTAGCAATGGAAGCTTTTAAATCCACCAGTTACTATGACTCACGCATAGCTGAATTCTATGATACTGACAACAAAAATATTCATAGTGCTTCAATGGAAATTGAATTGCTATCATTAAACACCAATGAAGGAATGAAATTGCGTTATGGTGAAAATCCTCATCAAGAAGCTTTTTATTTACCACGGAACAAAAATTACCGTTATAATTTTCCACCTTTTAAACAATTAAACGGTAAAGAATTATCAGCCAACAATATTATTGATTTATACAGTGTAATTAATATTTTAACCCAAATCAGAAATGAAGCTGTTTGCATTGTAAAACACAATAATCCCTGTGGAGTTGCTTCAAGCAATAATTTATATGATGCCTATATTCAAGCTTATAATACCGACCCAGAATCTGCTTTTGGGGGGGTATATGGCTTTACGTCAACTGTTGATGAAAAAATAGCCAATGCCATTATTGAAAATTTTGTCGAATTGGTTATCGCACCAGATTTTACCGATGCGGCACTAAAAATCTTAGCCACCAAGAAAAATTTACGGGTTTTATTAACTGACAATCTTAACATACGTAATGACGGTAAACATTGGGTTATAAGAGATTTGGGTAATTTTGGCTTCATTTTACAAAGAAATACTCAGGACGTTTTAACTTATGAAGATTTTAAACTGGTTTGCGGTGAGGCTCTTACAAAAGCAGAAATTGATGATGTAAAATTTGCCTGGGGTGTTGTGCAAAATCTAACTTCTAATGCTATTCTGATTGCTAAAAATGAAAATGCGATTGGTTTTGGTATTGGTCAAACGTCAAGAATTAAAAGTGTTAAAATAGCCTTAGCCCAAGCTAGTAATAACAGTACTGGAGCCATTCTAGCCAGTGACGGATTTTTCCCTAACGTGGATAATATTGAAATGGCCAAGGCTAATGGCATTAAAGTTATTGTTCAGCCCGGTGGCAGTATTAAAGACGAAGATGTTATAAAGGCTTGTAAGGAAGCTTCAATTAAAATGTTATTTACTAATCAGAGGTTTTTTAAACATTAATTATGACAAATTCACTTGTTAGTCTAATTATGGGTAGCATCTCTGACTGGACTACTTTAAAAGATGCTGCATCAATATTAACCGATTTTAAAATTCCTTTTGAAGTCAGAATAATTAGCGCTCATCGAACTCCCAATCTGATGTATGATTTTTGTACAAAAGCTTGTAGCCGTGGTATTAAAATTATTATTGCTGCAGCTGGTGGAGCCGCGCACTTACCCGGAATGACTTCTTCTTTAACGAGCTTACCCGTTTTAGGCGTTCCAGTATTATCTAAAACTCTAAATGGCATAGATAGTCTGTTATCTATTGTCCAAATGCCGAATGGAGTTCCCACCGCAACCTTTGCCATTGGCAATAGTGGTGCAGCTAATGCTGCTTTATTTGCTATAAGAATTTTAGCATTAAATGATTCTAAATTAAACGAAAAACTGCTGGCTTTTATAAAAAATCAAGAAACTGAAGTTATTAATTCGGAAAATAAATTACTTGAGGAATTAAATCAGTGAAAACAATTGGTATCTTTGGTGGTGGTCAATTAGGATCAATGCTAACCCAAAGTATCTTCAAACTTGGCGGAAATGTTTGTATTTATGATGAAAGTAAAAATAGTGTATGTTCAAGACAAGTAGCTAAATTTTACCAAGGCTCTTATCATGATGAAACTAATTTGCAGGAATTTAATAGTAATTGTGATATTTTAACTTACGAATTTGAAAATATTCCTTATACAACTGTATCTAAATTTAGCGATAAAACTATACCAAACTCTAATATTTTAAAAATCTGTCAAAATCGCATTTACGAAAAACAGTTTTTACAAAACCATAATTTGCCAATTGTCAGACATATTATAATTGAAAATGAGCACGAATTAGAAGAACAACTTCGTGCTTTTTCTTTTCCCTTAATTTTAAAATCTGCCAAAGGTGGCTATGATGGTAAGAGTCAATATATATTTAATAGTGAAGCAGAATTTAAATTACTAGCCACACAAATAATTAACAATCCTAGATTTTTTCCAGCTGTGGCTGAAGAAAAAATCTCACTATCTAAAGAAGTCAGTTGTATAATTGCCCAAACTCAAGATGGCAATATAATTAACTTTCCAATTATAGAAAATGTTCATCATGATAATATTTTAGAATATTCAATTTGTCCGGCTCGCATAAATACTGAACTAAGTAAAACAATTATTCAATACAGTACGCAAATAGTCAAAGCTTTTAATTTAATAGGTTTACTTGTAATTGAGTTTTTCTTAAGTACAAATTCGCCAAAATCTGATTTAAGCATCGACAATACCCATATTTTTATTAATGAAATTGCACCTCGACCACATAACTCTGGCCATTTAACGATTAAAGCTTGTAACTTAAGTCAGTTTGATGTTCTTGCCCGAATCCTACTAAATATGCCCTGTAATCAACCAGAATTAATTCTTTCAGGCTCCATTTGTATGATTAATATTTTTGGTGAAAGTTTTCTTAATAACCCAAATGGCAATTTAAATTTTCAAAACTGCGCCTTAAGTAAAAATTTAATTGACTTAAATATTTATGGTAAAACTCAAGCTAAACTTGGGCGAAAAATGGGACATTTAACCGTAAATCATATTGATGCCATGTCAGCAATTGAGCTTGCCAAAATATTAAAAGCATCATTAAGTAGTTAGTCCAAACAAATGCCTCTGGATTATTTAAACACTTCTTCAATGGCATTGGCTGAAAGGACGTTAGCTAAATATTTATTTAACTCATCTATTGAAGCAATATTAATTTTCTGGTCGTAATCTTTATTAATAAGGCCAAATTTAATAGTTAAGAGGCTTTTTAAAGTTTCAGCTTTGCCCTCGGCTTTGCCTTCAGCTATGCCTTTAGCTATGCCCTCAGCTCTACCTTTAGCTATGCCCTCGGCTTTGCCTTCAGCTTTAGCCTTAGGAATATCATTGGCTAGCATTTCTTCCTGGCGTTTTTTATAGCCCAATTCATAAAAATCAGTAGTTTCTGGATTAATGTAAATACTCATTTTATTATCCTCAATTATCTGTTTTAGCTTTATTATACTATTTTTCCTTAAGTTACACAATGTTTTTAATAATTCAACAATTTCATGCTTTAAGTGCAGTTCTTTTATATTATCAATTGCTTCTAATAATTCTTTTAAGACATTATCGCAATTACCATCTTTAGTTAATATTGACAATAATTTACAGTGAATATCGTCCTGGCTTAAAAACATACTTGAATTAAGTTTACTCAAATCAAGTATGATAAATTGGTAATTTATATTTATATTTTTTATTGAATCAGCCATATTTAGCTTTTGCGACCCAACATAAAACATAATTTGAATAATCGGCAAATTATATTCATAATTTACCAGAGCATAATAAAGTAAATTTCGCTTGGTAAATTTTGGCTGGTTTTGAGCTTGAATTTCAATTAGATAAATAAACTCATCATCCCTTAAAATAATATCGGCTTTGAATTCTGTGGGAATTTTTAAAGTCGATGGTAATTTTTTTATTTTTTTATAATTAACTTTTAATTTAAGTATTTTACTAATTTGACCAGAATTAAATAATCTTAAAAAGATTGATTTTAGCGTGATATCAAAATTATTATAATTATTTTGCTTTATGGTATTACTATTATTATTTTCAGATTCATTATTTTTAGTTTTTTCATTTTCAGCCATAATATTTTTTCCTAAAATTTTACCCTCTATTTAATAGATCGTAAAATCCTGGAAAAAGTTCTATTAATTATTTTTAATACGATTTTGATAATAAAATTATGCCCAAAACAAAAACAATATTTTTGACATAACCGAAAGAATCAAATCCTCAGCCCAATACAAAAACACCATCTCAAATCAACTTTGACGATGGTGTTTTTGCTACTATTTGGCTGCTTGTGGCTTACAAGCGTTAGTATTTCTTTATGCTTTAGCCAAATATCACATAAAGCGGGCTAGTAGTTGATGTTTCTGGTGGGCGCCACCTGTCGTTTCTACTATTGCCCCTGGGCTCAACGCAATTACTCTAATTCATTACTCACCCTTATGCAATTAATATACCAGGATTAACATACGAAATAAACTACCCCAAATTACATTTAATCTAATTTGTAGAAGATTCATTGGTTTATTGATTCGAGTTTTCAAGCCCTCAAGCCTGCCCGGTCTATGTTTTGCATATATTATCGTAGGCAATAAATTATAAATCATTTACGTAAAGCACTTGTCCTTAGTGAAATATATGAAATCACCATTTGTTTGTGTGCAAAATGCTCACTTAAGTTAGTGGTGATAAATTGATCTTCAGTATCGCCTTCAGTTAAGACGTTAATTCGTATCATTGTGTATGCCTTTTTGAAGGCGCTTTATAATAAGTAAGTTGGTTGATGGGGTATGTCTTAAATGTTAGAGTTGGAAAGTATTGTTTTGGTTCATGGTTATAGTGTGCAAAATTTTAGTGCTTATGGAAATTTCCCTAGGTTATTAGCTGAATCTGAAATAGATTCAGCTATTTGTGCTGAAAATATATATCTATCAGCTTTCGATTCACTAAACGATGAAGTTAATTGCACTGATTTAGTGCGTGCATTAAATTTGCGAATTGAAAGGCTGGAAAAAGATGGCTTAATTGTTAATAAAACTGCGTTTATTACACATTCGACTGGTTCAATCATTGTGCGTCGCTGGATTTTGGATAGATTGCAAGCTGGCAAAGCTTTGCCGTCACACTTTATATCATTAGCTGGTGCAAATCACGGGTCAACACTTGCTCAGCTTGGTGAGACCACTATGAATCAATTGAAAATGTATTTTTTTGATAGACCTGATAAAACTAATGAAATTTTAAAGGATGAATCAATAGTTGATAAATTAAAGGATGGTGTTTTTAACTATAATTCAGTTGGTATGAAAATTTTATCAGATTTAGACTATGGTAGTGACTTTTTGCTTAAACTAAACAAAGAATGGCTAAATGAATACGAAAATTTAAATCAAAAATGTTACGTATTCAGCCTTATTGGTGATAATTATAATGCTATTGCTGATAATGACTTTGAATCTTTTTTTGTACCATGGCAATTAAAAGAAATTGGTTCAGATTCGGTAGTTCGTATAAGTGGTTCTAATTTAAATTATCAAATTTTCACCGAAGATTTTAGTTCAAAAAACACACCTACTATTAAACCAACTGCTTGTAAAGATGTGGCTAATTTAATTTTAAATGATTATAGTCATATTGGAAAAGATGGAATTCTTGAAAAGGCTAAAGATAAAAGCGATAAAGCATTTGAAAAAATTGTGGAAGCCTTAAAAATATGTGATAGAAATGGCTATAAAGCTTTGGTGAATAACTGGAACCAAGAAAATAATTCTTGGTTTAATTTAAATGAGAGTAACGATAAAAAATCAATAAATAGTACATTAGTTTTTAATATAACTGCACCTGGTAAATTTGAGATTTCAGATTATCTTATAACAATTACTGATTCAAAAGGTAGTGCCAAAAATGTAGCTATTAGTAATAGTATATTAAAACACCAGCCAATTACGAACAAAACAAACAAGTCAACAATTTCATTTTATATTAACACAGAGTTGTTTCAAAGCAGTGCACCACATAAAATTAATATTACTGTATTAAATAACTATTCAAAAATGCAATATTCATCAGTTACTTATAATCTAGCCAATGATGAGCCAGTTCAGCTACTTTACCCAAATCAATGCACTTATGTTGAATTAGTGTTAGATGAGAAAAGTTTTCATATTTTAAAATCTACTGACTCTAAGGTCAAAGAATATACAAATCAAAAGAATTGGCAACCATTACCTGAAGATAATCTGTAATAGGAAAATTTGAAATATTATAATTTTATTTGATAATCTATTAAAATTAAATTATAAATATATTGTGTTTTATAATGAAATTAACTTAAAACTCAAGTATAAATCAAATTATGGTTTTATATAATTTTGAAAGGAATTACTTATGTTTACAATTGAAAAATTTTTAACTCAAACCCACGAGGATATTTTAATTTGGACTATTGATGTTCTTAAAGAAAGAAATTGCAAAATTGTACAAGTTCTAAATGCAGGTAATTACAATGTTGATTTTTGTGAACTGTTAGATACTTTCATAAGTTCAAATGGTGGTAATTATTTCCAAGTTCATGACAAACAAGCTATTAAAAATAAATTAAATCATATATTTTTAGACGTTGCTTGGGAATTATGTACAAAAAAAATTTTACGACCTACAACTTACAACTTAAGTAGAAGCGGAACTTCTGCTGTAAACAGCTGTTATTCCCTAACACAACCAGGAATTGATTGGTTAAAAAATAGAAATCAAATTGAAAAATTTTTATCGCCAACAAGATTAGAAACCTTGTTTTTTGAGCTTAAAGCTAAATTTGA
>DAHXLC010000213.1 GCA_027371815.1 Candidatus Melainabacteria bacterium
ACGTACCTTTAATCCACCATCAGGCCTTATGATGCCTAAAGAATATGAAAAGACCTATTTGTGCCCACCTAATTTACGTAGACATGGAAGGATGGGCAAACGTAATCCTGAAGCAACCTGGACAGATGCTGATGGAGCCGTTATTCCATTTGGCTTCTTAGCTAGAACTAATTGTCCAGTCACAATCCCTCTGGGTAGACTACCCAACAAAAATATGTTTATTGTAGCTCCATCTGGATCAGGTAAAACCACTTTAATGAGAGCTATAATTAAGGCCTTACTGGCTAAGCCATCAGTTATTATTGCTTTAGAAGCTAAAGCCAATGATCCTAATTTAGATGAAAACAAAGAAGGCTTTAAGTATACAATTCTTCCCGAAGCAGTCCAGGCTGGTTTTAATGCATTATACTTTAATCCTTTAGACGAAGAAACGGTTCACTGGAATCCACTTGATATTGACCCAGTAGTATTTGCAACTTCAATCGTCCAGGATGTAAACTCAATGGAACCTGAGGCACAGCATTGGGCCGAGCGCGATCTGGGTTATATCCGCTGTTTAGCTCAAGTGCTCAGATGGGGAGCTCTACAATGTTCTGGTGAAGATGAAAATGGATCACCTACCGATTTTCAACCTTTGCCTTGTAATCCACGTGGTTTAATGAAACTGGTTTATAATCGTCGTAATATTATTGAATCTTTAAAGAAATTAAAAGTCAATCAAGAAATTGATCAAGCTGAATTATCTGAAGTAACCCAGGTTTTAGCTGGCTTAATTAGAACTGAAGCTGAATGGGATAAAAACATTCAAGGATTGCGCGGTCGGTTAAGGATGTTTAGAAATGCTAATGTGTTAAGAGCTACCGATAAATCTGATATTGACTTAAAAGCCATTATGCATAAACCCACGGTATTAATCTTTGGTGCCCCAGCATCAATTGGCCCAGATGCTGAATCGTTATCAGCTTGTTTTGTGTATCAGTTACAACAGGCTTTACATACACGATATGGGACTAAATCGGTACTGCCATTATATGCTTTCTTTGATGAATATCAGACCTTAAACCTGGATACGGCTGGTCGCTTATCAGCAATTGTCCGAGGTGCTAATGGTGGTTTAGCTGTTATCCTACAAAACATATCACAAATTGCTGGCGGATCATTAAGTTCTGGAGCTGGTATGGCTGAATTAAAAACGATATTTTCCAACTCGGCAATTCGCATCTGTATGCATAATGCTGATGACACAACCGCTAAATTCTTTTCTGATGAAATAGGTAAACACTCTGTAGTTATACCTGGTCTAGTTGATCGGTATGAGGCCTCAGGCTTTAATATTTTCCCGAATAGCTGGAATCGAGTTCACTCACAACAAGTGGTTCCTCGTGTTGATCAGGATTCAATTAAAAGAATGGAAAAACATCATGCCCTGGTATATTTATCACCAGCTAGCGACCCTGAATTTGGCGAAATCAAACCCTTTATGGTCAATTTAGGTGGTATTGAAGAAATTGCCCGCGTTCACTTTATGCACAATGTTATTGCTAAAGCACAAAACAGCCAAATCAAACAAGATCAAGCTAGTCCCGAAGATAAAGTCGTTAATCAGGTTCAAGCCGAAATGATTAATCTAGCAAAGGAAGGTATGGCCAATTCGTTAAATCAAGCTAATAATAATGTTAATGGTGCAGTATGTGATGCCTGTGGTAAAAATCCGGGCAAAGGTAAATTCTGTATTGAATGTGGTGCTAAAACGCCTAATGCCATTAATCTTCAAGCCATTAATGCTGAAGCGGAAAAACTCGTTCAGGCTAAAATTATTAATCAGAATAATGCTGACATAGCTTTACCCATGGATAATAGTGTTAAAAAACCCGTAACTAGTTTAGATCCAGATCTTAGCAAATTGGGTTTACCTGGCCAACATTCGGCTAGCGCTCTGGCTAATTCGATGGCGGCTAAAATCGCCCGTAAAGTTATAAATTAGCCACTTCAATGGTATCTAAAAAATCGCCCGTAAAGTGAATAGTTTCCTTTACAAGATTTTCTTGACGAGACTACCATGTTCAGCTAATTCAAAAGCTTCAATTTCGTTTGCTGATGGTGACATTGATAAGACTTTACTATTTTGGCCAATCGCCAGCATTCTTTCTAAGATTGCAAACATATCTTCAAGATTTCGGGCTAGGGCACGGCCTTGAGGCACGATATTACCCACTAATTTATTTATGGTGATATTACAAGATACATCATAGAGTTTAGTTTTATCAGGGCTATTTTCACGTTCTTTGCTGGATCCGGCAATATTTTTATCTTTTAACGAACACTGTAATTCAATATTTAAAGGCTTACCTTCACAATTGGTTAAGACAATTTTTTTGCTAATTCCTTGCCTCGTTAATTCAATATGGCCAACTAATTGTTGAAATGGACCAGGTGTATCAGGCAGGGCTCCTTGAATGGTTGAGGCTTGAGCCCCAAGTTCAGTAGCCAGTAATTCAACCAGGCTAGCAAACGCCGCCACACCTTGTAAATCTATTACCTGACTGACTTTTTGATTGGGTACGGCAAAATTCAACTCTTTATCCATGACTTTATCCTCGATTTTACTTAGCAATTACTTTAATAATATAAAAAAAATCTTGATATTACATTAATTTGTCTTAACTTAATTACTATACTGCTGGCTTTTTGCAAAGTATGCCGCAGCTTTTTTTAATATTTCTATTTCCATTTTTAAAAGTCTATTTTCTTTTTCAAGCCTGGTAAGCTTTATTTCAGGTGTATTATTTCCTGGATTTTTTAAATTGGTTTTTTTATAGCTTTTTACCCATCCACGTAATTTCCAAGATGGTATCCCAAGTTCTTTTGCAACCTGAGCGGCAGAGCTGTCTTGTGATAATGCTAGTTTAACAGCATTAATTTTAAACTCTTTTGAATATTCTAAATTTTTATCCATAATTTCTTCCCCCTAAATTAATATTTTATCATAATTGGTCGTGTACTTTTTTGTGTCCACTTTTTAGGGGAAAGCTCAATACTTATTGAACAAAAAGTAAAAAAATCAGTTGTTTTTGTTATTATTGGTATTGATTTTACTGGATGCAAGTCCTTATACGGTATTTATACATATACTGGCAATGAATCAAAAGGGTTTTGGTTAAGCGTTTT
>DAHXLC010000229.1 GCA_027371815.1 Candidatus Melainabacteria bacterium
GCTAAAGTGCCCCAGCAATTTGCTGGTTTTGTGAAAAATGTCATTATTGAAGATAGCGCCAATTATTTCCATGACTATATGGTTTTGAACCGTCATGCTACAGCTGGCGCTCCTACTGGTCTAGATCCGCAGCTTTTAGGCACTGTGTATGACTATCCTAATGCTAACAATCAGTCCAACCAGGGTCATACCTATTCTGGCCGTGGTGTTACCATTGCTATTGCTACAGCTCAGACTTATAGCAGTAGTGACGTGAATGGTTTTTGGAATCAGTTTGGTATCGTGCGCACTGGCTCCATTACCAATATTCCGATTAATGGTGTAAGCAAGACGCTCAACCCTGAAACTACGCTGGATCTTGAACAGATTGGCGCTGACGCTCCAGGCGCCAATATTCTGATGTATGAATCTAAGCAGCCTAGCGGTCTTGATTTCGTCATGATGTTTAATCGCATTGTTACGGACAATAAGGCTGATGTCATTTCGCACAGCTGGGGTGCTGCTGAAAATCAGCAGGATCCTGCTGACATTGCTTCCGAGAATGAAATTTTTGAAGAGGCAGCTGCTCAGGGCATTGCTATTTTTGCCGCATCTGGGGATAGTGGGGCTTATGATACCAGCAATGGTTTCTTTCAGTCCGATGTTCCGTCTGTTGACTTCCCGTCGAGCGATCCATTTGTGACAGCTGTGGGTGGCACTACTCTGGTTGTCAACGGCAATGGCACGCGTGACATTGAGGTCGCTTGGAATGGAGCAGGTGGTGGCGTTTCGGCTATTTTTGGTCACCCGGTCTGGCAGGTTGGTCCTGGCGTTCCGGTCAATAAGCATCGCGATTCGGCCGATGTGTCGATGGATGCTGATCCGTCCACCGGTATGCCGGTTCTGTATAAGAATCAGTGGATGGAGGCTGGTGGTACTAGCTTTGCGGCTCCGAATTGGGCTGCAGGCTGGACTCTGGCTATTGAGGCTGCGCATCATCGCATCGCAATGCCGAACATCTACATTTACAAGATTGCAAACTCGAAAGCCTATTCGAGTGTTTTCTATGATGTTACCTATAACAATAATGGCGACAGCGTTGGCCCAGGCTTTAACGCCGGTCCTGGCTATGATCATCCTACCGGTTGGGGCACGCCCGATATGGCGAACCTGGTTACCTGGTTGAAGCACTATAAAGCTACTGCGCCTGTGATTGTGCCAGTTACTGCTCCGTCACCAACCAAGACAGTTAACTGAAAATAATTTTAGTTAACACGTGAGTTTTTAACATAGTCAGTGTATTATTTTATAGCTTGCGTTCACGTATAGTTCAAGTCGTTGCGTGTTTTACCTTGACTAGTGCAGTTAATATCGAGGAAGCAAGATTTTGTTCAGTTTTGTAGCAGGAGATAATAAGTAATATTATTATCTCCTGCTTTTTCTTTTGTTAATTATTACTAAATTATATAATAGATATTCATATTTTCGTCAACAATTTGATATTTGATAATCGTTGCATTTTAGATATTAGGCATTCATTAGTCTGATTTTTTAAGCTTGTTTCGTATTGGTCATTAACTATATTTTTGTTTATTTTGTTTTTGGCAAATTAAAATTTTATTGGTTCTTGTTTTAAGAAACGTGGAAGATAAAGGTAATTGGTGACAAGGTATTATGAATTAGGTATGCTTGTTTAAGCCTATTTGTATAAGCTAACAATTGGATCTATCAACGAGAAATACTTATTGTTGTTGTCAATGTAATCTTAATCCACCAAAAAAAATTACATTCTTAAACCAAAAATAGTTACGGTTGTTCCTATTATTCCGGCTAGAATACCTATATGATAAAGAAACTCTTTTCTGACAATAATAGCTACCGAGGCAATAACAATGCCAATTTGAAAACAGGCCATAGCTAATGAAAATTGTTGATGTTTTTTTAATTCCTTATGGCTGTCCAGTGACATTTCCTTAGCTTCATGTCCTTTTTCGATTTTAATTTTTGCGTAGAGATCAGCTTTTTTAGCTAATTCACTAATGATACTTTGTGATTTTGTATCATTGGCTTTTTGATCAGCAGAAGTTATGGATTCAACAATGAATTTACTTGCTTCATAAATATTGGCTTTAGTCGTATCAGACTGGTAAGTAGCCCAGGCATCAGTGGCATCTATTTGTTTTAAGATGGCCCCATTTATCGTATGCCCAGCCAGAATAGAGGTAAATGCAGCTAATACCGCCAAAATAGATGCTATTAGCGCGGCTTTCATCGTGAATTTATCAGTATGTTTGGGTTCTTCTTCAATATCATGATGACGACGTTCAACATGTTCAAAAAATTCTTGGGGTTCTGGTCCTTCTGACATTATTTCCTCTAGTCAAAAACTGATTGCCGTTAATAATTCAATTATACCAAATTAATATATTGTGATCGGTCGGTAATTAAATATTTTAATTATTATAACTTGTTAATTTTTGCTTTTAAAAATAATTATTATACTATTAGATATAGTTGTAAAAGTAAAAAAAAGTTGGGTTTGATGTTTTAGTTCAAACCCAACTTTGTCAATTAGTTGGTGGTCTGGCTATTGGTAATGGTAATGGCCTGTTTCCAAATCTGACTATTCGGAAGCATAACTTTGCCTTGACTGGTTTCGAGAATTGTACTCAAGAGCAGTATGTCAATAACTGTCCCGGCGATTGGCGTATAGCCAATTTCACTTAATACAACTTTGTCACCAATATTAAATTTGGCGCCAAATTGCAAAAGCACACCATAGACAAAGTCGGTAGCTAGTCCCTGGAGAATCAAGGCAATCGCTGCACCAAATACACCAGCACCTACAACAACCTGAGACACGAAACTGGAGAAGATAAAACTGACTGCAACAAAGCCAACTAAACCCCAGTAAGTAAGTGTAAAGGTGCGCATGATGATGATATGCAGTTTTGGCTTGCAGTTCGCTTTATCTAAAACCTTGCGCAGCGTGGCTTTAAGTGGAACATAAATCAAATAGAGCAGGCTGAAAAATATCAAACCCAAAAGCCCATTAAATAGATAAGGCAAAAGAGCCTTGACGATTTCATGCAACCAGGTGATTTCACTATTGTGCAGAAAAATACCCAACCAAGTTGTGAAATAATTGACTAGACCAAAACTAAGTGCAGCCACCAAAGGCAGCCAACGCCCAAGATTGGATTCGAAGAATTTAATCATGACAATCTCCTTTTGGTTAGAATGGTTCAGTAATTTGCGTAACCTTTACTTCGCCATTATTACTGTAGTCGATATTTAAAATTAAATTAAAGATGTTTTCCGGCCAGGGACTTGGGTAACTGTGAGCTGGAGCATTAAGGGCTGAAGCTAAGGCCGGAATATTGCCATGGTGCCAACAGATAACAATAAGTTTTCCCGAATACTTGCTATTAGTGAACAGTTTCCGGGCTAGTTTCTTGAAATCATTGTCGGCAATCTTATTTTTAAGCTTGAGTCCTAAAGCCTTAGCTAAAGGAGTTACGGTTAAAGAAGGTCGATTGCTATCTTTGCTGACAGCGCAAGCAAAAATAAAATCAGGCTTGCCAAAGTTTTGAGGAATATATTTTGCTAAATTTCGTGCCCGGACTTGACCACTTGGTGCTAAACCTGGATTGGTTTTATCCGAAGGTTTTTCGGCGTGACGAAACAATAGTATTTGTTTAGGTGTACTGGTAGTCATCTTGTTACCTCTTTCGTTGGTTAAAAGAAGAATTGAAACTTATAAACTAACTCTCAATTTAAGAGCAGAGTTGGTCTTTAAGTTAAAAGTGTTTTAGGTCTTGTTTGGCTTTAATTAAAAATTTGAATGAAATAATACAGTTTAACTTTAATAGTTTTGCACTTGAAAAGCTAGTATAGATAATTTTACTTAGCGCTGTTCAACATTGACAACTTTGCTGTTTAGTATTATTTCTGTATGTATTTTAGGTAAATGTATTTTATTTAAATTGAATTAAGCTAAAAAATTAACGGTTAGTAAAGCTATGTACAGGTTCTTGATTTTACTATTTATTTTAGTATTAGGTTTTAAAAAAGGAGGTCTGGTTTGACCTCCTTTAAAAAACTTAATACTTGCTTTTACGCAAAATCTTGTTTTGGATTTTACGCCAAGTGGCAGTAACTGATTTGTTAAAGCCAGCAAAAGGTGTCCAGATAGACAAGGGCTTGGGCTTTACCATGGCTTGAAAATCGTTAGGGTAAGGAATAATAATTTTGGCAATATGCATAACTTGTTGGGTAATATCATACGGCAAGGCAAATGAACCAAATACGGCTCCATCTAGGATGTTTAAGGCTTTAACTAAAAACTCTCGATTTGGACTAGCCAACAATTTACTAGCGGCTATTTCAGAACCAGTCATACCCAAAACATTAAAATAGTTGCGCAAGGTATAGCTAACTGATCGGGCTGTTTCAATATCAAAACCTGACTGTGGTTTAAAATATTGATTAAAAGCCTGCCAGGCCAGGGTTTCTTTGCTGGAAAGCTTAGGCTTGCGCACGTAGGCAT
The DNA here is from genome assembly GCA_027371815.1 of Candidatus Melainabacteria bacterium. Taxonomy (GTDB): domain Bacteria; phylum Cyanobacteriota; class Vampirovibrionia; order Obscuribacterales; family JAKAZS01; genus JAKAZS01. The sequence goes on from DAHXLC010000229.1 coordinate 4,529, forward strand.
TGATATAATTCAGACTGGTTTGAATTAGCGTTAACAGGATAAAGCTTAAGCCCAAAATTATCAGCAAGATCGAAGCAAACGAAGCTGGATTAGGTAGCGCTTTTAATGATCCAGGATTAGTCGTTGTGCCGTAACCAAAAGTATTGGAAGCACTAATCATTACTGGAGTTGTTAGCATAAGCCCATAATTATAGCCAGTGCTAGCAGTCTTGTCGGCAATGGCATAGGGTAATGTTGCGGTAAAAGCTAAAGGGGCAGTTGCGTTAGCTAGAAAGCTTTGTACTTTTAGCGTAATTTGATAGAAGACATTTTTCCCTTGAGCAATTTCAATAATGGTGGGTTTAGCTAAAAGCTTGAATTCACTACCGTAAAGATTAATGGTACCCTGTTTCAAATTAGTGAAATTAAAAATATAATTTTTAGATGCCATCATATAAACGTTGATGGTTACTTCATCACCAATGCGGTAGCCAAAATATTTGGACGCTTTAGCTAAAAGAATAACATCATTGTTATTTCCGCAAATTTCTCCGCTAGCACCAAGGCTGGGCAATACAGAGTTGGGATTGGTATTACAGGTACCATAGCCAGCATTTTTGGCTTGGCTAAAATTACTTACCCCTAAATTGCGCATTATGTTATAGACTTCCAATTGGCGGTAACCCCAATTGCTAATTAAGCCCAGAAACACAATACTCATGAGTAAAATTAGCCATAGCTTATATCTGTTTTTGATTGCGTCAATCATGACTTAGCCTTTGTCCCACGATGGTTGATAAGCATGCGTATAAATTTGTTACGGGCAGACTTGCCCTCATTAGTGACAAATTCAATCAAAGGAATTTTGAGATCCTGTATTACCTTTTGAATTTTGGTAAAATGGTTAAGAAAATTAGCTTCGAATTTTGCAGTGGTTTTGGCATTGGACCAAACAATCAGATTTTGTTTGGTGGCAATGTCATACATTGAGATATAACCAAAGGTTTTTGGTAAATTTCTTTCGCGAATATCACTTACATGAATGCAGGTAATCTGGTTACGGGCACTTAAGCGTTTCAAGGCTGCTTGGTCAGTTTCGTTGAAATTAAAGAAGTCGGAAATGATATAGATAATGTTGCGTCCGTTAGGTAACATTGTCAAAGCTTGATTAAGACCAGATGTGGTTGTGTTAAGATCGGAATTAATGGCATCATTAGTTTCCAGAATGGAAATTAATGATGGTACAAGAACGAGTTTGGGCGCATTGGCTTTGTGGATAGCATAAACTTTGTTCTTGCCAAATATAATACTTCCAGCGCGATCGCCACCTGCTTCGGTCGACTGAATGATTGAAGCCGTAAGTTCTCCAGCTAGCATTCGCTTGGTTGTTCGACTCGTACCAAAGTCCATAGATTTGGATATGTCGATAAGGACAAAAACCTTAACGTCTCGTGGTTCCATATACTGAGCGACATAAATGGTACCGCCTCCAGCTTGTGCGGTAGAACGCCAATCAATATCGCGGGGATCATCACCGGTCTCGTAAGTTACTAACCCTTCAAGATCATAGCCACCTGAGCCTTTGGCGTGACTTTTGCGCTCGCCACCAGAAGGCATTGGGTTACTACTCTTAAAAGTAACACCAATTGGAGCAATAAAAGACTCATGTAAAATCTTTGACAGAAGCTTTCTGGTTTGCGATTTCATTATTCCACCACTGGAGTTTTGGCAAGAATTGCGTTAATGGCTGTATCTGTGCTATAGCCATCAAATCGAGCCGTCTGTGACAGGATGATGCGGTGGCGCAGAACATCAGCAAAAACAGCCTTGACGTCTTCAGGAGTAATGTAATTACGCCCATCCAAGAAGGCATTGGCTGCTGCCGTGTGCAAAGTCCAGATAAGAGCTCGAGGAGATGCACCAAAGGCAATGAATTCGCGGGCTTCTTCCAGATTGTCCTTAAATACGGCGTCAAAGCGTTTGTCGCCAGGACGGGTTGCCCGCACTAGTCGGGTGATATATTTCAGAATCTCAACAGAAGCATTGTCGCGAATAAGAGCAACTTCTTTGCGCATCGCCAGAATATCGTTAATGCTTATCACTGGATTAATCAGGCTTGCGGCATTGCGACCATGTACCTTGGTATTGGCTAGAATTGAAAACTCTTCCGTTTCATCCAGATAACCCATATTAAGCTTGAAACAGAATCGGTCAAGCATAGCCTCAGGGATAGGATAGGTGCCTTCCTGCTCAATCGGGTTCATAGTGGCAAGCACCAAAAACACATCCTTGAGCCTGAAAGTCTCATTGCCAATAGTAATAAAACGTTCCTGCATGGCCTGAAGAAAAGCCGAACCGGTTTTTGGCGTAGCTCGATTAAGTTCGTCGGCCAAGAGCAGGTTACTGTCAGTCATTGGTCCTTTGCGGATTTCAAAAAGGCCAGTCTTAGGGTTATAAACCTCAAAGCCAAGAATGTCACCAGGCTTCAAATCAGGGGTCATCTGAATACGGCCAGATGCTGAGTCTTTAATCGCCATTTGCAAGGCGTTAATCAGCGTCGTCTTCGCTAGGCCAGGCACAGATTCAAGGATTACGTGGCCGTCGCAAAGGAGAGCAATGTGAATTTGACGCTTAATGTGTTCATAGCCAATAACGACTTTGCCGACTTCGCAAATCGAACTATGTAACGTCTTGCTCATTTTGGTGATATCACTCATGGTTTTTCTCCGATTTCGTTGAGTGAGTGTTGAGCTTTGAAAGGCTCAACTGGATAGATGCTTTAAGGTTATTAAAAATAAATTTTTGATTGAGCAAAATTGCCATGAAAATAAGAAATAATGCAAAGGCTAGTGGGTATTGATAAAGATTGGTGGTTCGTGGCTTAAGTTTAAATCCTGAAACAATGCTAGACAACTGAAACTTATCCACGTGGTGTTGACCTACACGCAGGTAGATACCATTATCATAGCTAGCTAGACTTTGCATAAACTGTTCGTCATAAGCCGAGGTGATGACATTGCCACCAGGGGCAAAATAGCCACTAAAATGATTATTGGCGTCATACACTGGAATTGGTGAAGGAATTTTTGAGCCTACACCAACCACAATAAGCTTAATATGAAGCTTATGCATTAGCTCAAGGTCATTTTGCAACGCTGATGTTGAGCCATCAAAACCACCATCGCTAAAGTAAACAATTACCCTTTGGGTATTAGGCTTTGCCACCTTGGGAAATTCGTTAATAGCTTGTTCTAGCCCTAGAGCCGTGTAACTGCCATAACCAGGAGCATTACCTAAAGTTACCCAGTTGTGCAGAATCCAGATTTCAGCTGGAAAGTCATTAGTCAGTGGTGCCTGTTCATAGCCTTTGCCAGCAAAGGTTACCAATGATAATTCATCGTTGCCAAGATTGGGCATAATGTCATGCAATAAATAATACTTAGCCATTTGCAGTCTGCTACCACAATCTTCATTGCTGTTGTAAACACAGGCTTTACCGCTAGGTGTCTTAAAATAGGGCATATAATCTTTAGCGGCCATACTGCGTGATACATCAAAAACAGCAACCATTTGGACATTGCCAACTGGAATTCGTTTGGGCGCTCTAGGTAATACGGGGCTAGCTAGGGCTAGAGCAATTAAGCTTGAAGCTAATAGCCAGAGAAGATAGCTTATCGCATTGCTTTTGAAGCTAGGCTTTTTACTATACTGGGAAATCAGTTCTTCATCACCGTAATTTTTCCACAATTTAAGCTTTGATTGTAGGCCAAGATAGAAAATACCTAGCATTATTGGTACTATGCCAATAATGGCATAAAGCCAAAAGGGATTTTGAAAATAGAGTTGATTCATGATTCAATGCCCCTAGTTAAATGCCGTTGGAATTTTGTGGTGGCATATTGCCGTGATGCATACCGTGCCCTGGCATTGGCTTTTGGATATTGCCAGGTTTGCCTTGGCTGTTACTACTAGTCTTCTTTTCACCTTGCTTTTTCTGTAAGCCAGGGTTTTGCGCAAACAACATTTCCAGATTGTACTTGGTATTTAAAGCTTCATTATGCTGTCGGTGACTAAACAAAATGGACAGCCCTTGATAATCATTTCCGGGATTTAAGGCTAGTGATGTCTCATAGGCTTTAACAGCTCGATTAAGAAATGCGTCAGCTGTGTAGGTGTTGCCGAGCTGAAAATAAGCTAGTGCAGCTATTTCTTTGCCGTTAACTGGAGCTAATATTCTCGTGACCAAATTTCCTTTTGCCTGATTGGCTTCATAAATAGCGATACTGCGCTTAAAATATATTTTAGCCTTGCCAATATTTCCGGTAGTCATATTCGTAAGACCTTGGTTATAGTCATAAACCTGAGCACTTTCATTGGTAGTGATATAAATACCGCTACCAAGAATAGCAAGACCCAGGAATAAGGAAACAAATTTGTAAGCCTCTCGCTTACACAGTTGGATTAGTTTGATTTTCATATTTTGTGCCTTAGTAGTCTGTTTTGACAAGGGCAATTAGGATAAGATAAATAAAGCTAAACAGCAAACTAAAACCAATAAAGTAAAGGGCTATATTTTTTGTACCAATTATTTGTTCTTTAACAATAAGCTTACTTGCTACCATACTTTTAATTTGGTTAATGGCTATTTGAATACTATTTAAATCTGTAATTTGAATGATGGTACCATGTGATTCTTTGATAAAGCGAACCACATCACCAGTGCCATTACCGTCATTAGTAAAATTCTGGTCGGTTGCTAGCAGAATAACTTGAATATTCATTTTGCGGTATTCACTGACTAGGGCATGAGTTCGCTTCTTCCCCATTTCAGGGTCACCATTACTAATAAATACAACTACACGGGAATGCACTGAGCTGTCGTGCATAGCATTAAACATATCAGCTGAAGCTTGAACGCAACCTGTAGGTGCTTCGCCTAGATTGGGGTTAGGGCCATCCATATTGTCGCCCATACCGTTGTTATTGGCAATGTAGGTATCTAACCACTGGGCTCGTTTGTTGAGGACTTTGTGATCGGTTGAAATTGGCCAAAGATTATAAAGTCCGCTGGTATCACAAGCTAACAGGCCTAGTCTGGCATCAGTAAGTTGATTGGACATTTGATCAATAGCTACAACGCCAGCACCCATTTCAGTTTGATCGGCAGCTGGCAAGCCTGGTATCACAAACTGTTGTCCCATTGAACCTGATACGTCAACAGCGAGGATGACATCTTTGGTGTCGAGCACTTTGGTTTTATGGGTAATAGGTAGCTGGGGGGAAGCCAAGGCAACAATTGCTGAAGTTAGTGCCAGAATTAAAATAATTCTTAAAGCATTCGCCCAAAGGTTAAAAAAACGAAAATTCTTTTGCAACTTTAGACTAGAATGCCCAAAGGGAAATTTAGTTTTAACGGCGAGCCAGTAGATTGGTATCGTTAAAAATAGCAAATATAAAATCATTGGATTCAAGAATGTTATATTCATGGACTGTTTCCTAGATAGGATAAGGTTGAGAGGGGTGTTGGATAATTATATTGAGGTTGATTTTTGCTTAAAATAGCTAGATCGTTGCTTTGAAAAATTGAGCTAGTCCCAGGTATGACAACAGCATTAGTAAACTTAAAGTCAATGCGAATGGGTAGCCATCGAAATGACCGGTAACTTTATTTTTTATTACAACGTTTGATGCAGACATATGTTTAATTTGGCTAATTGCCGAATCAATATTGTCGAGGTTTTTGACATTAATTATAGTTCCGTGAACCATTTTCATAAAACGCATTTCGTCGGCAACATCGTCAATCCCAAAAATTGGATTGACAACGAGCATGACAACTTTGATATGTAGTTTGTGATATTCAGCAACCAGTTCTTCGGTTCTTTTTTCGCTCATTGGAGGCTCTGCATCAGTAATGAAAATTACTTCACGGGCAGTGGTATCACCATCATGAATTTCGTTAAACATATCTGCTGAGCCTTGAGCACAACCAACTGGCATACCAAATTGATTCGGTCCGGCGATATTATCACCAGCTCCTTGTTTCTTCGTATAGTTGATAATCCAGTCGGCTCGGTTTTCAATAATGTTATAATTGGTGGAAATAGGCCATAAATTATAAAGCCCGTTGGTATCACAAGCCAATAACCCTAGTCTAGTATGGTGTAGTTGACTTGCCATTTGTTTGACAATATAGACACCAAGCCCCATTTTTGACTGATATTCAACTGGAACCCCATTGAAATGCATTGGCGCAGTCATTGAACCAGATGCATCAACCGCAATAATAACGTCTTTAGTCTTGGTCACTTGTTCTTTTTGTAAAGTATTAAACTGTGGTCGTGCCAGGGCTATGATTAGCGTCATGAGCGAAAGGAGCAGCAATAGTTTGATTGATACTGACGAAAGGCTTGAAGGCTTGATTTTAATTTGCTTAGTAAGACCAGACTGTCCAAAGGATGATTTTTTGCCAATAGCATAAAAATAAACTGGAGTTACCATTGGAATTAGTAAAAGCCAGTAAGGATCAGCAAAGTGCATGATCTATCCTTTCAATATTTTGGGTTTAGAGCCTGTATAGGGTATAACAAAACTAGGCACATTTTGTTGCAATTTTTTTATTATGATAAACGATAGTTAGGAGTCTATGGAGTTATTTTAGTTATAAAAAAAATAAATATTACTCATAAACATTAATTTAATTAGTAATTATAATCAATGTTTAATTTATAATATAAATATATTTCCTCTATTAATTTCTTATGGTTAAAATGCATTAAACAAGCTCGTTTATAAGTAATTTTTATGAAATATTTATCTTTGATGTGATTAAAAATACATTTAATTTAGCTTGCGAAAATTGTTGACATCTTTCTGTCTATTGGACTTTGGCTATGTTAGCGATAGTTAGTGCGATATGTATGCACATTGCGCTAGCTTATTTTAAGAATTAAATACTTATTAAATTTATTTGCCATATTTTTTGCAATCAACACTTGTAGATTTAGACTGGTTCTTAATTATATTGTATGTTGTGTCAAAAATAAGAATAGTATAATAAGACTAATAATTTTTTTATCGGGGAAACAACAATGACAATTAAACAATCGTTAATCACTAATCCATTAGTTAAACTTTCTAGTGAATTTGGACAATCTGTTTGGCTTGATTATATAAGACGAAATATGCTTATTACTGGTGAATTAACAGCTTTAGTTGTTGAAGATAATTTGGCTGGTTTAACCAGTAATCCGGCTATTTTTGAAAAAGCCATTGCTGCATCAACTGATTATAATGACGCTTTAACTGAAATCACTCAAAGTAATGATTTGTCCCCTTTGGAACTTTATGAAAAGTTGGCAATTCAGGATATTCAGCAAGCTTGTGATATTTTGCAACCCCGTTATGAAAAAACTAATAAAAAAGATGGTTATGCAAGTCTTGAAGTTTCACCCTATCTGGCTCATGACGCTAAAGCTACTCTTGAAGAAGCTCGACGATTATGGAAATTAGTTAACCGCCCTAATTTAATGATTAAAGTACCGGCTACGCCTGAATGTATAATTGTTATTGAGACTTTAATTAGTGAAGGTATTAATGTTAACATCACTTTGTTGTTTAGTATTAATACCTATGATGAAGTTGCTCATGCCTATATAAATGGTTTAGAAAAATTTAAAGCTACTGGTGGCGATATTAGTAAACTTGGCAGTGTAGCTAGTTTTTTCATTAGTCGAATTGATAGTTTGATTGACAATAAACTAAAAAAAATAATTGATAATGATCCACAGTCTGCTAATGCGCAAGTTGCTCGCTCGCTTTTAGGTAAAATTGCAATAGCCAATGCTAAAAAAGCTTATCAGTTGTATAAAAATATATTTGGATCATCGCAGTTTTTGGAATTGGCTAAACGTGGTGCTAAACCGCAACGATTATTGTGGGCAAGTACAAGTACTAAAGATCCCCAATATAAAGATGTTATTTATGTTGAAGAATTAATTGGACCAGAAACGGTTAATACGATTCCACCAGCTACCTATGCAGCATTTAAGGATCATGGTGAACCACGATTTTCACTTGAAAGTAATTTAAATGATGCTAACCTAGTATTAGAAAAGTTGGCCACGGTTGGAATTGATTTAAATGAAATTACTCTTGAACTCTTGGTTCAAGGCGTTGATTTGTTTAGCGATGCTTTTGATAAATTGCTTGAGGCTGTAGCCCAAAAAAGAAGTTCGGTTTTATCCAGTAAATTAAATCAAATGGAATTTAAAATGGATGCTAGTCTTAGTGATGTTCTTAATAGCACTCAAGAGGAATGGCGAACTAAAGGTTTAATCCGTCGTTTATGGCGTCATGATGCTTCGGTGTGGACCGGTGATGGCGAAGGAGCGTGGTTAGGATGGCTAAGAGTTGTTGATGATGAATTCTTCAATATTGAAGAATATGAGACTTTACAGAAAGAAGTTCAAGGGAAATCATTTAAGCATGTCTTATTATTAGGTATGGGTGGCTCGAGTTTAGGGCCAGAAGTATTAGCTCAAACTTTTGGTAGTGCTCAAGGGTATCCGGAATTATTGGTGTTGGATTCAACTGATCCGCTTCAAGTAAAACATTTTCATGACAAAATTGATGTTAAGAATACTTTGTTTATCGTTTCGAGTAAATCAGGTGGTACGC
>DAHXLC010000233.1 GCA_027371815.1 Candidatus Melainabacteria bacterium
TTGAGTTTGATAACATTACCAGTAATCACTTGTCCAACTTTATATTTTTCGCTTATTTTTGTCCACGGATCTTCCTCAGATTGCTTTAATCCAAGAATAATCTTCTTCTTCTTACTATCCCAATCTAAAACTGTACTTGAATTACTAGGGGATGCTGAATTTAAAAATCAACATTATGAGACAGCACATTCGATTTATAAGAAATTATTAAGATGGTATCCAATTTCTTTAAAGTACAAAAGCATTCAATTGAAATCAATCATTTCACTTATTTATTTGAAATTTTATCAAAAAGCCTTAAATCAAATAAACGAACTGCAGCTAAAATTTCATTCAGAAAAACTAAATCAAGTACTCATGTTATGGAAAGGTGAATGCTATTTTCAATTGGATAAAATTAATCATGCAAAAATTATATACAATAAAATTCTAAATTTGAATCCACACAATCAATATATAAATATGATTCAATATTTAAAAGCTTGGTGTAATTTTAAAGAAAAAAATTATCACCTTGCGTTGCAAGAATTTAAAAAAGTTTTTAGAAAAACAAAAAATAAACATTTGAAAAAGCTTTCACTCTTTCAAATCGCCGAAACTTTATATTGGGAAACGCACTATAATCATTCGCTCAAAACATATCAGAAATTTAACAACTTATATCCAAATGACTTTCTCATACCTGCAACTTTGTACGGGGAAGGGTGGTGTCTAGAAAAGGAAAATAGATATATCGATGCCATAAAAGCATTTCAAAAACTTATCATGAATTATCCAACAAATAATTTGGCATCGTGGGCAGCTGCACGCGAAGGCGCTATTTATAGTTTACTTTATAAAAAATCACAGGCCATTACGGCTTACCATATTTGTCTAAGACTTGCATTAAATCATCCACCCGCTGATGTTGCATATTATGGATTAGGTTGGGTGTATTATAACGCAGCCCAATATTTTAAAGCAGCACGTGAGTTTAGCCAAGTTTTGACTATTATTCCTCGAAGTAGTCTTTACTTGGATGCTATTTATTTAGAAGCCGGTTGCTTGTATTTAAACAAAAATTATTCCAATGCGCAAAAAGTTTATCAACAAATTGTGTTACAAAATGCAGGCATTCTATCTCAGGCATCCCAATTTTGGATTGGGTGGTGCCAATATGCATTGCAACACTATCAAAATGCAAAGAAAATTTTTGATACACTATCCAGTTCTAGTTCAAATGAAATTAAATGGAAAGCACTTCTGGCTTCTGGCGCGTGTTCATATCAAATCAGTAACTATCAGCAATCAATTAGTACATATGTGTTAGCTAAAAAAAGTCATTTAATAAAAATCAATTCCGAGGCGGATAATGGACTAGGGTGGTGTTGGTTTCAATTGGGAAATTATTTAAATGCAATTAAGTATTTTCATCAAGAACTTAATTATTTATTAACACCAAATCAAAAGGCAGAAGCAATACTCCGATTAGGCGATAGTTATTATAACCTGCAACGATATCATACATCGATAAAATACTATACTAAAATAGCCTTAATTAAAAATGTAAATCTTTCATATAAGTTAGAAAGCATAGAGCAACTTGGATGGTGCCAATATCGGTTGGGTAACTACACACAATGTTTAAATATCTGGACATCGTTGTTATCCTATCTACAATTAAAGAATCAACATCCGCTTTTACGATATTGGATTGCTTGGGTTTATTTTCGCGAAAAACATTTTCGAGAAGCGGCTAAAGCCTTTCAGAGAATTACTCAAGAATTTCCAAATAATCCTTTAGCGTTAGAGGCACAGCTGAAAGCTGCAGATAGTTTATTTAATGCAGGCAAATATCAACAATCAATCCAAGTGTATAAAAAATTCATAAATATGCATTCCAATAATGAATTAGTGTCCAATGCGTTTTATGGACTCCAATGGGCCTATGAAAGACTGGGTGATATAAGCAATGCTAATCAAGCTGCTGAAATATTTTTGAAAAAATTTCCGAGCAGCAATTTTGCAGCTCAAATAGAATTTCAGTTAGCCGACTCTCTTTATCACCAAAAACAGTACCTGAATTCCATTCAAAAATATAAAAATCTAATCAAAACCTATCCATTATTCCCAGAAATTTCTCAAGCATATTTT
>DAHXLC010000242.1 GCA_027371815.1 Candidatus Melainabacteria bacterium
TTAATTCATCTAATATAGCTTCTTCAACATCTTTGGGATTTACGTCACTATTAACCATAGCGCCAATGATAAATAAAGCTGGATCTTTCAAGTCATCATGGCGAGTAAAAACGTCACAAGCCATATTGGTATCAATTAACCGTTTGTATAACCGGCTTGCTCGTTCACTCGATCCACCCAAAAGATGTTTAATTAAACCAAGGGTATAAGTATCTTTATGTTTGGCTTCCGGAACATGGAAACCCATCCAGACTCGAGCCAAATCACCAACACGTTTAATTTCAAAAGATCGTTTACCTTCTTGAGCAGGTTCAATAGTATATACATCTGGAATAGATTTTGGACTAGATTTAATCTTACCAAAATATTTAATGGCATGTTCCAAAGCTTCATTATTGTCAAAATCACCAGCAATAATCAAACAGGCATTATCTGGCCAATAATAAGTATTATAAAAATCACGCAGTTTTTCCATGGAAACACCTTCAACATCACTGCGCCAGCCAATAGTTGGATGATGATAGGGGTGTTCACGAAAAGCTATGGCGTACATTTCTTTATCCAGTGCATCTTCGGGATAATTTTCACCACGTTCTAATTCATTGCGGACAACGGTCATTTCACTATCATGATCTTCTTGACGTAATAATAAATTGCGCATTCGGTCTGCTTCAAGTTTAAGGCATAATTTCAAATGTTCTTTGGGGACAACTTCATAATATGTAGTTCGATCAAACCAAGTCGTAGCATTCCAATGGCCGCCTATTTGGGTTAAAATTTCATCAATACCATTACCAAGATCTGGGTTATGTTTTTTAGTTCCTTTAAAAAGCATATGTTCTAAAAAATGCGTAGATCCAGTATGACCTACGGCTTCGTTACGAGAGCCAACTTTAAATAAAATCATCACTGTAACCACTGGCGCCATATGATCTTCAACGGTTAAAACCTTTAAACCATTAGTTAATTTGTATTCTTTAATATTGTCTAAAGAACTAATTTGCTTGATCTGTGAATTAACTAAACTTCCCTGACCTTTTTTATTTTTCATTATCCTTATCCTTCTTATCAATTATTATTTGATTCTTACAGTAAACTATTTACCGATAATCATCTTTACACCTAAAATTACCATGGAGGCACCAAATATTCGACTTAACATTATATTGGAAATTTGATTAGCTATTTTAGCACCAAAAAAGCCACCAATAAAAAATCCCAGACAAATAAAAGCGGCAGCTTTAATATCAACATAGCCATGCTTATAATAATCAAGTACGGCCAGTAAACCAATTGGTGGAATCATAAGAGCCAATGTCGTACCTTGAGCTTGATGCTGGGACATTTTAAAAATAAAAACTAAAGCGGGAACCAAGATCATACCACCACCTACACCAACAATACCACTAAATATACCGGCTATTAATCCAAGTATTGCATAACTCATTTTTTTGTTTAAGTCTCCTTAACAGCTAGATTTGTATTTTCAAGCGCAATTATTTTATTAATTCGGCGATTATGGCGATCAAGATTAGAAAACTTAGCATTAACAAAAACATTAACAATATCTTTAGCTAATTCGCTACCAATCACCCTACCACCTAAACACAAAATATTCATATTGTCATCTTCAACTCCTTGCCTTGCTGAAAAAGTATCATGACACAGACACGCTCTAATTCCGATAACCTTATTGGCCGTAATTGTAACGCCAACACCACTACCACAAAGCAGAATACCTAATTCGCTAACTTTATCTCTAACATTATATGCGACTAATTTTGCCAAGTCAGGGTAATCACAAGCTTTTTCACTATCAGTACCAAAATCTTGAACATCATAACCAAGACTAGTCAAGTGATTTTTTACTGATTCTTTTAATAAATATCCGCCATGATCAGCGCCTAGGGCAATTTTTTTCATTTATTTTCTTAAACTGAATTTTTTTAGGAAGAAAGATTGTAAATTAGGTTAAATTATTAACTAAGTTACAATATAACTAATATTAATTATATAGTTGTTGCTAATTTTAGTTAAAATATTAAGATAATACTAATAGTGTACATCATGTAATTAAAAATTTATTAAAATTTAAAGGTTTAATAAAAATGTCCGATTCGTTAAATAATCAAAAACTTGAAAAAATCGATCATGTTGCCATAGTTGTTGACAATATAGCCGTTAGTGCTAAATGGTACCAAAGCCAATTCAACTGTCAAATAGAATATATTGACAAGACCTGGGCCTTATTAAAATTTGCTAATATTTGCCTAGCCTTAGTTCTTAAAATCCAACATCCTGGACATATTTGTTTCATTAAAGCTAATGCTGCCCAATTTGGCTCCCTAACTACTCATCGAGATGGTACAAAGTCAGTTTATCTAAGCGACCCATCAGGAAACACTATCGAAATTATGGATAAGAGTTAATATACATGATTGATATATTATCTTCGGCTACTTCTTGTTTAATCATCTGCGTATTTATAATTGCTGCTCTATTAATGCATTTTCGCATATTATCGGCGCTTTTGGCTTTACCAATCTTAGCTATTGTGATTGCCTTTATCTGTGGCGTACCCTATGATGAGATTATTGATAAAATCATTAACAATGGCTCCGTTAAATTAGCCAATACTTATACAACGACACTTTTTGGCGCAATTTTAGCTGAACTTTTAACTAGACATAATATTGCTGCTAAATTTATTAAATTTACGGCTGAATTTGCCAGTGATAATCCTATTTTAATGTCATTTGGTGTCATTATCGTGACCAGTGTTTTATTTTCCACCATTGGCGGCCTTGGTGCCGTAATAATGGTAGGAACTATTGTTCTACCAGTTATGCTATCCTTATCAATACCACCAAGAGTAGCTGGTGGTATTTTTTTATTTTCAATTAGTTTAGGTGGCTTATTTAATTTGGCTAGTTGGCAGCTTTATATTGATGTCCTGAAAATCAACCCAAATGAAATTATTAAATTTGTCCTACCCTTTTCTTTAATTTATATTTTAATCCTGTTAATATTTTTAATTATTGAATTAAGGGATAATTTAGCCAAGAATTTACCATATTTTATTGGTTTATTTATTGGTATTTGTACCATATTTTTAAACATTGGTAAATTTAACTTCAAAATGTCGGTACTAAATTATACTAATGAATCGTATAAATATACATTTTGGCTGTTTGGTTTATCAATTATTTATGCCATTTTTCGCCATTGGAAAAACATAACTAATATTAGTAATTGGGCAATGTTAATTCCCTTTATTCCACTAGTATTAGTTTTATTGTTTAAATGGCCATTTATATCAGCTTTTGTGCTAGCAATTAGTTATTGTGTAACATTAACTTGGACTAAATATAGTATAAAAATTTTAACATCATCAATTATTGATGGTATTAATAAAGTAATTCCAGCCGTATTTTTAATGATTGGGATTGGCATGCTGTTAAATAGCGTTACCAGCCATTATGTGAGCAGTAAAATCAATCCTATTTTAAACTTCATTATACCCCATTCGGCTTTAATGTATATTATTGTCTTTACGGTCTTAGCTCCACTAGCCTTATATCGTGGTCCATTAAATCTATGGGGAATGGGTGGTGGAATTGCGGCACTAATTAATCAATCAGGTAAATTAACTGGTAAAGCTTTAATGGGAATGTTAATGTCTGTAGGACAAATTCAAGGGGTTTGCGATCCTACTAATACCCAAAATATTTGGATTGCCAATTATTTAGGCTTAGAAACTCAAAGTCTTTTATTAAAAACACTTCCCTATACCTGGATTATGGTGGCAGCTGGTTTAAGCCTAGCAGTTTGTCTTGGCTATGTTAACTGGTAACTTGAGGTTAAACTTTGACATTAAGTATTAATAATCACAAAATAAGAGTAGGAATTGATGTCGGCGGAACATTTACCCATGCGGTTGCGCTTGATGCTAATACTTTAAAATTAATTGCTAAAGCTAAAGTTTTAACAACCCATGAAATAGGAGTAGCTCAAGGTATTGTTGATGCATTATTATTATTAATGGACAAGGCTCAAATTGATCCACAAAATGTAAATTTTATTGCCTATAGCACAACCCAAGCCACTAACGCATTATTAGAAGGCGATTTAGCTATTGTGGGTATTTTAGCTTTATCTACCAGCGACTTAAAATTTCTGACTACGAGAATAACAAAATTTGGCAATATAAAACTGGATAATAATAAATTTATTGAAACTCATCATGAATTTTTAAATATTGACGCAGGTCTAGATGAAAAATTATTAACGCTTAAACTAAAAAAATTACAAGAAGATGGAGCCCAAGCTATTGCTATCACTCAAGCTTATGGCACCGACAACCCTGAAATCGAGTTAAAAGCCTTAAGTATTGCTACCGATTTAGGGTATCTTACTACTTGCGGTGTTCAGGTCAGTCAATTATATGGTCTTAAAGCACGGACAATGACAAGCGTTATTAATGCCGCGATGCTGCCCAAAATGCTTGATAGTGCAAATTTAACCCAAAAATCTATTCGTGAGGCCAACATTACTGCACCAATAATGATTATGCGGTCGGATGGTGGTGTTATGGATATTGAATCCATGCGTAAAAAACCAATACTTACGGTATTATCAGGACCAGCTTCTGGTGTAGCAGCTGCTACGATGTATTTAAATATTTCAGATGGTATATTTATTGAAGTTGGTGGCACAAGTTCTGATATCAGTGTAATTAAAAACGGGCAGGCAATGTTACGCTATGCTGAAATTGGCAGTCATAAACTTTATACCAAAACATTAGATATTCGAACTGTAGGCATTGGTGGTGGCTCAATGATTCGCATTAAAAATCATAAAATATTTACAGTTGGTCCAAGAAGTGCTCATATTGCCAACTGTAAATATGCAGCTTTTTATGATAAACCAGCAATTGATTTTAATGTTCAGTTAGTAAGTCCGAAAAGTAATGATCCTAATGATTACTTGATTTTTCAACATCAAAATGGTGACAAAGTAACTTTTACGGTTACTTGTGCGGCCAATAGTCTAGCTATAGTACCTCCAGGTGATAATGCATATGTTGAGAAAGCTAAATTTCAGGGGTTTATGGATATCTTGGCTCAATATTTACAAAAAAGCGATCAAGAAATTGCTCAATCTATTCTTGATTTAGCAGCTCATCAATGCATCCAAATAATTAATCGCCTAATTAAGCTTTATGCCCTAGATATAAATACTTTATGCCTTTATGGTGGTGGTGGTGGTGCTAGTACAATTGTTGAATTTATGGCGCAAAAACTTAACTATACTTATAAATTAGCTAATAACAATGATGTTATTTCAGCAATTGGCGTAGCTCTTGCCTTATTGCGTGATAGTTTTGAAAAATCAGTTATTAATCCAAGCAGTTTTGAAATTATCGAAGCCCGAAATAAAATCGAAAAATCTTTACTACAAATGGGAGCGGATATTGATACTATTGAAATTAATGTTGAAGTCGATAGTCGTAACAATATCTTAAAAGTGG
Organism: Candidatus Melainabacteria bacterium; assembly: GCA_027371815.1. Taxonomy (GTDB): domain Bacteria; phylum Cyanobacteriota; class Vampirovibrionia; order Obscuribacterales; family JAKAZS01; genus JAKAZS01. The sequence continues at coordinate 5,531 of DAHXLC010000242.1, forward strand.
TAGGAACTGGCGCTTCATTATCTGCAAGCAAAAACAATACCCTGAATATTGAATTATCTGCTTTAGAAAAAGTTCAATTAATTGCTAAAGCACTAAAAACCGTATCTGATAATTTATCGTTATTATTTAGTTCTCATTGCTTTGAAATTTATTCTTTACTTAAACCTTACCGATTTTTGAACTTTTATGAAAGTCCCCATAAACCAGTTTTAGTTGTAAACACCAAAGGTGTTATCAGGTTTAAATGCAAACATGGACTAGTTGAAAATGTTGAAGCTGGCAAAGTCATTGATAATTTAAATCAACTCATTGAAAAACATTCTAGTTGGGGTGATGCTGGAAAAATTATTCCGGGTATTTTATTGGTCACGAATAGTAAAATAATTGATTTAACTATGCTGATGAATCAAGAACAATTAATTTCTCTGGCAACACTTGAATTAAAGAAGTTAAATAATAGTGATATGATTATCATTATTGTCAAATTATTATAATATCTTGCTAATTAAGTTTATGAAAAATTATGGCTACCGATTTACACTTACATTCTAATTATTCAGATGGCAATTGGACAGTTGTTGATATTATAAATTATGCATTAAATAAGCGTATCAATCATATTGCTATTTGTGATCACGATACAATTAGTGGTTTACATGATGCAATAATTTATGCTAATTCAAAGCTTCAAATAATCCCAGCTGTTGAAATAAGCTCAAGACATGACTTACCAGTTAATGATGCTCTTGATTTACATATTTTAGGTTATTTTATTGACTATAATAATGAGAACCTATTAAATGTCTTAGCCAATCAAAGACTAGCTAGATATAATCAAAGCAAATCTATTTTAAATAATATCCAAGCCAATCATAGTGATATTAATATAAATATTGATACATTAACTAATTTAAAACTGGGGTATTCAATAGGTACAGCTCATTTAACCAAAGCCATATTAAAATTAAGACCAGAATCTAATTTAACTACCATCTGGAATGAATTTATTTCAAACAAAAGTAACTATTTTGTAAAAAGGCAAATGCTTTCAACACTTGAAGCTATTAAAATTATTAATGAAGCTAATGGTATAGCTATTTTAGCTCACCCTGGTCATTTAGGTAAAACCTTAAAAAACATTTTGCCAATTTTAATTAAACATGGATTAGCTGGAATCGAAGTTTTTCATCCTAGTCATAATCAATATTTAAGTAACTATTATCTTAAACTAGCTTACGAATATAATTTATTAGTTACTGGTGGATCTGATTGCCATGGGCCATACGCAGAATTTCCACCGAGCCTCGGCAATATCTTATTAAACGATAATTATTTTCACAAAATGCTTAATCAAAAATTTTAAAGATAAGATTCAAGATTCAAACTTATTGATCACCGATTCTCATTTTTACAAAATAATTCCAATAAAAATTTTTAACTAATATGCCAACTAACACTTTATTAAACAGCTTAGTTTTCATATTTAAGATTTTTTTTTAATTAACATATTCTACTATTATATTATTTAACAGATATAATGTGATAGTAAGTTTTTAAAGGGCAGTAAATTTTTATGAATAATGATGAAATATTAAATCTTAAGGCTGAATCGCAAACCAGTTATTTTTTAGCTTTAAAATTAAAGCAATCTCATAAATATAAAGATTGTATTGAACACTTAATTGTAGCTATTGAAAAACGTAAACAGGCTTTAACCACTAGTAATGATCAAGAAATGATCTATGATGAGCAATATGCCCAACTCGTCACTGACTTAGGCGATGCTTATCTTCATACTAATAATACCGACAAGGCTCTTGAAAACTTTAATCAAGCCATAACTATTTTAGAAAAATTATTTTATCCAGGCCATACTAAAATTGCCCCAGTTCTTAATTATCTTGTTGACATTCATTTAGCCAATAATGACTATGAAAAAGCTTGCCCTCAACTAATACGGCTATTGGAAATTTATGAAAAGACCATGTCCGGTGAACATCGGCTGGTCTTAGAAAATGCTTTTAAATTAGCTAAAGTTTACTTTCACTTAAATAAATTAGATGATTGTAAAAAAGTAATGACTAAAGCCATGAAACAATTAGATACTCCTCTTGGACCTATTGAAGAATTTCAATTATTAAGTGCTCAAGTTGCTATTGCTGAAAATAATCTAGCTGAAGCGACCAAGTTAATATTACTGGCTATCAATAATTTTGAACAACGTAACATTTATAGTAAATTAGCAATTTGTTATGACTTATATGTTCAAATTCTGGTACAACAGGATAAAAATGCTGATGTCCAAAATATTCAAGAAAAGGCTATGCACTGCCATAATTTAGCTAAAAAAGTCATTACACCCGATCCGTTTTCGGCTACTTTACTAAGGGCCTAATATTAAACTTAATCATTTAATGCTTTTTCACCGTTTATAACCATGGTAATTTCTAAAAGCATACGTTTCATTTTATAAATTTCAGCAGCTAATTGTTGAAGCATTTCTTGCCTAGCCGTTAAGGTTGCAATAGTCAACCCTTTTTTCTGAGCAACACTAGCGGTTATAGCATCTAACTGTTTAGCTGAATTTTTATCTGTAAAGGACGAAATATTAGAATCACAAACCCAGCGATTAATTAAAACATCTTTCCTGGATAATTTAGCATTTTGATTAGCTTGTTTAGAATTTAGAAAAGTCCAGACTGAATCAGGATATTCAATGGTTGGGTTGGTTTTATAACCAAATAATTTAGCTAACATATTTGGTTCTACTTCGCTAGTTTTTTTCTTGCCATTATACTGATGCATAGCATAAAGTGAAAATATAGATGGTGCTAGTCCGGCAATAATCCCTAGTGTACCAGATGGTATTGATAGATTAGGGTGTTTATTTGTGGGAATATCAAAACCTTCAGCAGCAGCCCATAATATACCGTTCGTGTAAAAACTCATAGCATTGGATCGAGCTACCATTTTATCACGATCAGCCGTAAAGGTATTTAAAATTTCGCCATATACATTACGCTCAGCACCAATTTCAGCTAGCGTAAAATCAATTTCAAAATTGGTTTTAGTTACAATGACTAAGGTCTTTTGAATAAGATCAAATAACAATTGCTTTTGAGCAAGATTTTCTAAAGTAATTTCATCAGAGGGTGGATTGTTTCTCAACTCTCCAATTTTGCTTAACAATGGTGTTATATGGATAATATCAGCCAATTGTTTAGTATTAGCAGATATAGTTTTAGATCCTAAATTTATTCCAGTTTTAAGAATTTGACAGGGAAGACTTTGTGAATTTGCTTTACCAGCAATTTCTTCGTCATTAGATGTTTCACTTGGCTTGGAATTGTGCTGGAAAGCAAAAACCGGTAACAATGAATTTAAACAAAAAATAATTATAAAATTAGCTAGAATTAATTTAGCGATATTAGATTTCAATTATGATACCTTGAAAGAATTATTTCATTCAAATTTAATATCATGAAAATATTTCTCAAGCGATACTTGACAAATGTTAGAAAAATAATATTATTTTAATCAAAAATTTTAAAGA
>DAHXLC010000252.1 GCA_027371815.1 Candidatus Melainabacteria bacterium
TTATCAAAAAAATATTTCATATAGCGAAATTTCAATATTAAAACCAGCACCAGCCTGGATGAGTGAAGGACTTTATTTAAAAACCAAACAGGGCTCTTATCTTTTAAGTTTAAGTTTTTCTGAACTAACTGAAATTGAAGAATTTTTAATATTGATACTATCTTGATTAAAATTAAGACTTAGCGGGCTTAAAATGATAAAAATATTGCGGTAAATGATAAATAAAGCTATTGCGGTAAAAAATAATCCTAATATTATTTTATTGCTGGCAATTTCATGGCTGTTGTGGATATTGTTTAACGTAAAGACAAATAATACTACAATAAAAATCATTGATAGTAGCACTTTAACTAAATTAAGACCATAGCTAAATTTTTCACATGTATAGTTAGTTTTAATTGGATTGTTAGGATTGGACTCTGATTTGGGTAGTTGTTGTTTGATTTTTAACAGTAAATCATCTAAATCATAAAACCAAGTCGAAAAGCTAAGTTCTTTGTTTTCAAAATTAATTTGATAAAGTTTATAGAATAAATTACGTTTTAGTTTAAGGTCTTTAATGTTTAGAAAATAGGCCTTAATCCGTTTAGTTAAGGCAATTGTTTCAATACAACTATCATCTATACGTACTTCAAATACGACAAAGGCATAACTATAACTAAATATTAAGGCTAGCAAGATTAAAAGTGTTAAGATTATTTTTAAAGGCCAGGGTAATGTAGCATTGTAATTAACAAGTAAATAAATACTACTAATCATAACCATTAAAATTACGGTAAGTTCAGAAAAAAGCCTAGCTATCACCATAGTTTTAAGGCGATAAATTGAAATACCATTTTTGATTGTTGGCATATTTAATTTTTATGGTTGAAAACCGACACCAGTATTTTTTTAGTTATACTAGGCTAAAGACGTTAATTAAGAGGTTACAAACCTAATTGTCTAGCAATAACTAGACGTTGAATTTCGGATGTGCCTTCACCAATTTCACAAAGTTTAGCGTCGCGTAAGAAGCGTTCAGCTGGAAAATCTTCAATATAACCATAACCACCATGAATTTGCACGCATAAATTAGCCACACGACTAGCAATTTCACTGGCAAATAATTTGGCTTGAGAGCCTTCCATGGTAACTCTTTGTTTTTTATCCTTCATCCAGGCAGCATGATAAAGCAATAGTCTAGCTGCGCTGATTTGCGTGGCCATGTCAGCTAAATAAGCTTGAATTAATTGGAATTTGCCAATTGTCTGACCAAAAGCCTCGCGTTGTTTAGCGTAGTTTAAGGCGGCATCAAAGGCGGCTTGAGCTATACCTAGCGCTAGAGCGCCAATAGATATCCGCCCGCCCTCCAGGGTAATCATTGCTTGTTTGTAACCTTCATTAACGTTGCCAATAATGTTTTCTTTAGGAATTCGGCAATCTTCCATAGTTAAACTAGCTGTAGGCGAGCCACGCATGCCTAGTTTTTTTTCAACTTTGCTGACATAAAATCCTTTAGTGCCGCGTTCAACAATAAATGATGAAATACCTTTGCGTCCTAAACTTTGATCGGTCATGGCCATAATTATTGCTACATCAGCATGGGTAGCATTAGTAATAAACTGTTTGGTACCATTCAACACGTAGCTATCACCATCAAGCTTTGCTGTTGTTTTTTGGGCAGCTGCATCCGAGCCGCCATTGGGTTCGGTTAAGGCCCAGCAGCCAAGGTACTCACCTTTGGCTAATTTAGGTAAATATTTGTGTTTTTGAGCATCACTACCAAATAAATAAATCGGGTTAGTGCCTAATGAGGTATGAGCCGCAAAACTAAGGCCAGTTGAACCACAGGCTCGACCAATTTCTTCGCAAGCAATAGCGTAGCTGCGATAATCAGCTCCAGCGCCACCATATTCAGCCGGAATGGGCAGTCCTAGTAAATCTAATTTTCCTAAAGCTTTAAAAGTCTCTTCAGGAAATCTAGCCTTACTGTCAACTTCAGCAGCTTTAGGGGCTATTTCTTTGGTGGCAAAGTCGCGAACCATTTCCCTAATTGCATAATGTTCATCATCTAAAAACTCAGCATGGGTTTTTAGGTCGGTATTGGAAATTACACTAGACACTTGACTTTATCTCCTATAAATTGAGTAGAAATGAATTTTATAATAAGAAATTTTGTACGATTTGAGCGATTTTTTGGCTCGCCTTACCATCTCCAAATGGATTTGCTTTACTAGACATATTAACATATATTTGGGGATTATTAATTAAACTACTGACCTTGTCAATAATATTTTCGGTTTCAACACCAACTAAAATTGCTGTACCTGCATCAATAGCTTCAGGGCGTTCAGTATTTGTCCGAAGGACTAAACAGGGTTTACTAAAACTAGGAGCCTCTTCTTGAATTCCTCCCGAATCGGTTAAAATTAAATAACAATTTTGCATGGCATAGACAAAAGGAACATAGTCAAGAGGCTCCACCCAGACTATGCGATTGTGGCTGTTTAAAATCCCTTCAATAGCTTCTCGGATAATTGGATTTTTGTGGACCGGAAATAAAATTTGGACATCGTTGAATTTTTCGACAATTGCTTTTAAGGCATTAGCGATATTAATCATTGAATCCCCCCAGTTCTCACGGCGGTGAGCGGTTACGAGGATAACTTTATAATCTTTAAAATTGGCTTTACCAAAAACACTTAGGTCTAGCTGGATTTTTTGCAAGCGTGCGGCCGTATCAATTAAGGCATCAACAACAGTATTGCCGGTTAAGAACACATTTTCAGCAATTCCTTCATTGGCTAGATTCGTAACGGCTAATTGGGTTGGCGCAAAATGCAGGCTTGCAATGCGAGCAGTTTGGCGTCTAGACATTTCTTCTGGGAAGGGATTGTATTTGTCGTGAGTTCTCAGTCCTGCTTCAACATGTCCTACGGGGATTTTATGAAAGAACGCTGCTAGGCTAGCGGCCATTACGGTAACGGTATCCCCTTGGACTAAGATTAAATCGGGTTTATGCTGTAAATATAATTTATCCATGGCTTTTAGCACTTTAGCGGTTAAATCTGTTAAGCTTTGACCATGTTGCATAAGATTTAAGTCGTAATCAGGCTTTATTTCAAACCAGGCAAGCATTTGATCCAGCATTTCACGATGTTGGGCTGTTGTTACCACAATAGTTTCAAGATTTTTTAGGGTTTTCAAGGATTTAATAACCGGAGACATCTTTACAGCTTCGGGGCGGGTTCCTAAAACACACATAACTTTTTTTTTCATTTTGGATATTTTCTAAGAGAAGTTTTCGGTATACTATTATAAAGTCTACTAAAATATTTTAAATAATTAAATTAACGCTTAACAATTTTGAGGATTACAAATTGGATGTAATTGTTGAAGGTAAAATAACCAAAGATGAAGGTATAAAAGAAGTTTTACAGACGGTTTTAGATTTAAAACAGGTATTTAATCCGGTTTTAAGAATTACGCAGGACGATGGCTTGCTTGAAGGAAGAATTGGTTTTTGTCGGGGTGGATTTATTTTAGGCGGTGAAGTTTCCAACAAGGAAAATGGTTGGATGGCAATTAAAAGTTTATTGGAGATTAAAGAAGGTAATTATGCAATTCTTGAGCCGGATAGTGACAATGTCCCAGAAGTAAATCAAAGTCTGTGGATTAAGGTTGAAAGAATAATGCCGTTACTCAATAATTTACCCAGTAGCGTAGACGTGTTGTTAGTTGCTGATACATCCAAAGGCATTAGTCCAGCAAAAATAACGGTTTCAAAATTAGATAGTATCCGACCGGATGTTCAAGTCGCAACACCTAAAATGCCCGCAGTAGAACCAAAATTAGTTAATCCAGCCTTAAATAATTATCAAGTGGAAGATAATTTTAAATATGGTAGTGGTTTAAGTTTATCGCCAGCAGCTATTACTTGGATTGTCGGTGGCTTTTTGGCTATTGCTTTGGCGTATTTTTTTGTGGGCTTTTTAGCGCACTCCCTTTCGACTACGCCACCAATTCATTAAAAATTGATTTATAGGCTCGTTTTGAATTGTTTTAGCGCATTCTCTTTCGACTACGCCAGTAATTCATTAAAAATTGATTTATAGGCTCGTTTTGAATTGTTTTAGCTCATTCTCTTTCGACTACGCCAGTAATTAAATAATTTACGGTAAGTTTTAAGAAAATATTATGGCCATTTCTTCTTGCCGTGGTAAGCGCCTTTAAACAGAGAATTGTCAATGTGCTCACTGTTGGCACGAGCTTTACCGGTAGGATGAAAAAAATTAGTAAAGTGTTGTTCTTGAGATCGGGCGCTACCATTGTTATGTTTAAACAATTTGCCAAAACCAAAATGCTTGCCACTATTACCTTGAGCAAAGGTGGCTAAATTTAGATTGGTTAAAAGTAAAAGCAAAGAAATAGATAAAATTAATTTTACAGTGGTCATTATATAGTCCTTAAACAAAATTAAATTAATATACTTTTATTTTAGCAAGATAGTTGTCAATTAAACGCTTATGTAAATCGAATGCAATGTTAACGGGCAATTCATTGTGTTTAAAACAGTTAACTTCACTAGCATCATCTCCAGCGATAGGATTGCCGGTAGCGATTTTACTTAAGTAAAATAAAATAATGACATTTATATTTCGTCCGGGAGAAGTCACTTCAATTAACTGATCAATTTCAATATTAAGGCCAGTTTCTTCATAAACTTCACGTATGGCTCCTTCAATAGGGCTTTCATTAGCTTCCATAAATCCGCCAGGCAAACACCAGTCACCAATAAAAGGTTCGTATTTGCGCTTAACCAGGACAATGCCTGAATTCATTGGGACAATAACTGCTGTAACTGGCTTAGGGTTATCCCAATTAACAAAATCACAGTTTTGACAGCTTTGTCGATTTTTACCGCCAATCGGCAAAATTACTAAACGGGTTGTACATATCGGGCAATTATTATAGGACAAAATTAAACCTTAACTTTAGATATTGGTTATCTTAATTATAAAGAAAAGGTTTTAATTGTTCAAGTTAAATAGTGGCTAAGCCATAATTTTAACTAATTTTGCTTTATAAATTGGGTGTTTAAATAATTTAACCCTTGGGCTAAACTGTCTTTATCTTGAATGTTTAAGACTTTGACGTTAGGATTAAATTTTTGAATTAAATTGCTTAAAACATTATTAGGCCCAATTTCGACAAAAGTAGTAACCCCTTCATTAATCATAGTTTCAATACTTTGGAACCATAGTACGGGGCTATTTATTTGATTACTTAATTTGGCTTTTATTTCATCTTTATTGGTTGTTGATTTAGCATCATAGTTTTGCACAATTTTACATTTAGCATTTTGAAAATTAACATGATTTAGCGTTTCTTTAAATATCTTGTAAGCTTCAGTCATTAAAGGCGAGTGAAAAGCGCCACCAACTTTAAGCATAATCGCTTTGGCTTTATGCTTTTTGGCCGCTTGGCATAATTCGGTAACCGCTTCAATTGTGCCTGATATGATTAACTGATTGGGTAAATTGTAATTAGCAATAACTACACCAGCCTCTAACCCTAGCTTTTGATTGGTTGTATTAATTAAGGTTTCGAGCAATTGAACATCCATGCCAATAATAGCCGCCATGGTTCCGGGTGGACAGCTGTCCATTAGTCTGGACCTTAAGGCTACTAATTGGACTATTTCTCTGGCTGCTAGAACGTTAGCTGTATAAAGGCTGGTTAATTCACCTAGTGAATGACCTGCAACATAATCTGGAGTTGAATCATGGTTTTTAATTAAAGTTTCATATATAGCCATCGACACCGCTAAAATTGCATTTTGGGTATTTAAAGTACGTTTTAAATCTTCATCTGGACCATCAAAACATAATTTACGGATTGGCAGATTACTAAACTCTTCAACTAGTTCAAAAACAGCTCTAGCCTCATGAAAATTATCATAAATAGATCTCCCCATTCCCACTACTTGAGAGCCTTGACCAGGGAATACATAAGCTAATTTACTCATATTCTTTACCTCGTACTATCAATTATTATTTTTTTTTACTCTAGGATTCTGTGATTAAATTATTCAGCTTTTAATTAAGCGCTTTTTAACCCCCTTATAACAATTTAGCGATTGCGCGCATCTGTTGCTGTCCACTTAATAATACTAGCGCCCCAGGTAAGGCCACCGCCAAAACCCACTAAGGCACAGATAGCCGGCGGCTTAATTTGACCAGCCTGTAACGCCTGCCAAATAGCTAGTGGTATTGACGCTGCTGAGGTGTTGCCAACTTCAGCAACGTTACTGATTAATTGTTCGTTTTTAAGTTTAAGCTTACTGGCTACTGAATCAATAATGCGTTGATTGGCCTGGTGTGGTATTAGATAGTCGATATCGCTTATGGCAATATTAGCTTTGTCACAAGCAGTTTTTAAGGCTTCAGGAATAGCATTTATAGCAAATTCATAAATGGCCTTGCCGTTCATTTTTAAAAAGCGCTTTACAGCTTCAGGTGGTTTAGAGCCTTCATGCGGGAAACTTGAATTAGAGTTAGGGATACAGATTAAATGACCGCGTCCGCCATCAGATCTTAAATAAGTCGAAAGAATTTGATTGTCTCCGGGGCTTGCTTCAATCACAAACGCACCAGCGCCATCGCCAAATAAAATACAGGTATTTCTATCTTCCCAGTCCAGAAAGCGGGAATGAACGTCAGCTCCTATAACTAGAATTTTTTGATATGTTCCGGTTTTAATAAATTCGAGGCCAACGGATAAGGCATAAATGATACCAGTACAAGCTGCTTCCAAGTCAAAAGCAGCTGCATGGCTTGCGCCAATAGCCCCTTGAACTAGGCAGGCTGTTGATGGGTATAAATTATCCGGCGTTGATGTTGCTACAATAATAAGATCAATGTCATTAGGGTTAATATTGGCATAGCCAATAGCGTCTATAGCTGCTTCAATTGCTAGCTTAGAATTGCTTTCATTCTCTTTAACAATATGTCGGGTTTTAATACCTGTCCGCGTTCTTATCCATTCATCAGATGTGTCTACGAGTTTTTCTAAGTCTTGATTTGTAACAATTGATTTGGGTATTCCGGCGCCGACACCAGTAATTTTTGCTCCAATTAACATAATTTTACCTTCTGTAACTATAGCTTTAAGTTGCTGATTTTAATATTTGTGGAGATATTACACTTAAAGTCTCTTCGATGCGTGATACCATACGCGCTGTAATCATATCCTTTGCTACACGGACAGCATTTTTAATGGCTGTATGGTTAGAGCCACCATGGGCTATGACACATACACCTTTGACTCCGACTAAAAGCGCACCACCAGCCTCATGGTGATCAATGCGTTTTTTGAGATTAGTAAAGGCTGGTTTAGCTAGTATTGAAGCTATTCGACCATTTAAGGTAAGCATTAATTCTTGTTTTAACATGCTGCTTATCATCCGTGAGATTCCTTCGGCAGTTTTTAAAGCAACATTGCCGGTAAAACCATCGGTAACAACTACGTCCACTTTGCCCAGCGGAAAGTCTCGTCCTTCAATAAAACCAATAAAGTTAAGATCGTTATATTGTTTAAATAATTTGTAGGTTTCTTGAACCAATTCATTGCCTTTAGTTTCTTCGGAGCCAATGTTTAATAGTCCAATAACCGGATTGGCTATATTAAATAAGCCATTAGAAACTATTTGACCCATAAGTCCAAATTGAAATAACTGATAGGGTGAGCAATCTACGTTTGCACCAACATCAACAACAATAACGCGTTTACCACGTATGGAAGTTGGCATATTGCAGGCGATTGCTGAGCGGTCAACGTGTTGAATTCGTCCTAGAATTAATTGAGCCGCTACTGCTGCTGCGCCAGTGGATCCAGCGGCTACCACTGCATCAACACTGCCATGGCTAAGTTCTTGCATGGCCACTACGATAGATGAATCTTTCTTCTTAAGAATGGCTTTGCTAGGTTTTTCATCCATGCCTACAACTTGGGAAGCATTTACAATTTCAATAGCTAAATTATTAGTATTGTAGCGTTTTAATTCTTTAGCGATTATGTCTGTTGGACCAATTAACTTAATGCCAACACCATATTCTTTAGCTGCTAAACAAGCCCCATGTACTATTTCTCGTGGGGCAAAATCGCCACCCATAGCATCAACGCCAACCCAAATCATTTTATCTCCTGAATAACTTTATAAAAGTAGTTTTTTGGTCAACCAAAAATTACTGTTTGTTTGAAGCTGGCCTTCCACGATAATAACCACAATTGGTACAAACTTGATGGGGGCGTTTGGACATACCACATTGGCTACAGGCTACTACTTCAACTATTTGAGCTTTCCAATGAGCTCTTCTTTGATGTTGTTTACGATGTGAGGTTTTCTTTTTGGGAACTGCCATGATTATCTCCTGAATGTTTATTGGTCTTGATTTTTGGGAATTAAATTTTTAAGCTTGGCTAATCTGGGATCAAAGCTGTCTTTGGAGTTTGACCCGGAAGTTATGCCTTGACAATCTGAAGTGCATATATTTTGGGTCGGACTAGTTAGTATAACAGATTGATATATTATATCGCTTAAATCAATCTGATTATCAACAGGTATGTTTTCAACGAAATCATTCTTTAACAATTCGCGATCTTTTGCATTGTCCGTAACTAAATTAAAAATCAAATTTTCATTAATTGTAACTTTAATCGGGAAAAAATAGGTATTAAGACAGCGCACACAAGTTAGTTTTAAAATTGTTGATATAATTCCTTTGATCCTTACTCCAGTTGAGTTTAGGGTTAAGGTTAAATTTCCCGTAACTGGTTTAATGGCGTTAATCCCGTTAATTTCTTCTTTAAAAAAAATGTTTAAAGGATTTTCATTTCTTAATTTATCGATACTTATTTTCATGATTTTTATATATTATATTAAATAAATTTTATTCAAAAGTTTTAAATGTATTTTAACGATATTTTTGCTATTTGTCCTTACTTAATTCTACCGGTTATTGGTGAACCTGTGTTTGGGGGAAGTATTGTCATTAAGAATGGTAAAATTGAGCATATTCTTGACAATCAGACTAGTGCAAAAATTTTGCCGAATTTAGTGCCTCAAGCCCATATTTACCATAAACCGGATTCGATTCTCATGCCCGGTTTAATTAATTTACATACTCATTTAGATTATTCCTTAATTAATTTACCCACTAGCCCATTGTTTAATTGGATTCCCAGTTTAATGAAACAGGCTAGTGGTCTGACTCCAGCTGACTTTGTCCAGGCTAATTATTATGGCGTCGAGCAAGCTTTATTATCTGGCACCACAGCTTTGGTTGATTGTTCGTATACGGGATTGTCAATTAAACCCCTTAGCGATTATGGATTAAAAGCTTTGGTGGGCCTGGAATTATTTGGTATTAGTGCCGCCGACAGTTGCGTGATTTTTGAAAGATTTTTGACTAAAATGCTGTCTCTTACTCGTCAACTTCAGGAATTGCATCCGATTAATAGTGCGATAACGCTTACTATTTCACCGCATTCACTATATACTGTTGGCGCTAAACTCTTTGAGTTGGCTTACCAATGGTGTTTCACCAATAATACTATTTTACTCAGCCATATTAGCGAATC
>DAHXLC010000257.1 GCA_027371815.1 Candidatus Melainabacteria bacterium
TACTATTTTATGTTTAGTAGGCCCACCAGGAGTAGGGAAGACTTCTTTAGTTAAATCAATCGCAGCCTCGATGAACCGTGAATTTGCCCGGATAATTTTCATCTTTTCCCTTAAGAAATATTCTCTTTGGGTTTTTTCCAGGTTATACCGCACTTTATCGTGGATTTCCTGATCAATTAAGGCTACTTCCAATTCACGTGATAATAACTGTGACACATATTCTAATCGCTCATAAGTATTAGAATACTCAAGTGATTTCTGGCGTTCTTTTACACTTAAATTTAAATAGGTAGCTAAAATATCAGCTAATTTACCGGGTTGACCGATACCAGCTACAGCAAGCAAACTTTCCGGATTGATTTTTTTAGTAGTATTAACATACTGTTCAAATTTTTCAATGGCAATTTTCACTAGTGATTTAGTAATAAGATCATCCTGCTCAACCTCGTCAAGTTTAATTATGTTAGATCGTATCACTTTAGCATCTTCAACTAATGAATCAATAGTAACCCTGGATACACCTTCTATTAAAACCTTCACCGTTCCATCCGGAAGTCTTAACATTTGCATTACTTCAGCCAAAGTGCCGATTTGGAAAATATCTTCTTGATTAGGATCTTCACAATCAGGATCTTTTTGAGCCACTAATACCACTAAGCGATCATCAGCATGCAAAGCTTGTTCTAAAGCATTAATTGACTTAGGACGACTGACAAATAGTGGTGTTACTATATGAGGATAAACAACCACATCTCTAAGTGGTATTAAAGGAAAATATTGGGTAGCAAGATCCACCATGGACAACCTCGAAAAAGAACTTGGCCTTAAGCTATTTCACCTTTTGGCTTAGCTTTAGGCAATTGGAGCAATTCTGATGTTGATCGTTTTTGAACCTGCTCCAATGTTATATTACAAGTTTTAATATCCTGGCGAGACGGAGCTTCATACATTACTTCGAGCATTATTTCTTCAACAATTGATCTTAAAGCCCTAGCTCCGGTTTTAAGCTTAATAGCTTCTTCGGCTATAGCTTTTACGGCTTCTTGTTCAAATTTCAAGTCAACACCATCTAAATCTAACAATTGCTGAAATTGTTTAATAATAGCATTTTTAGGTTCAACCAAAATCTTGATTAAAGTTTCAACATCAAGTGATTCTAAAACGCCAATAACTGGCATCCGTCCTACAAATTCAGGAATTAAGCCAAATTTTATCAAATCATCAGGAGCCACTTTTTGTAATAATTTGCTAGCCCGTTGCTCACGTTCCCATGAGGTTAAGGGTAATTCATTGCCAAAGCCAATACTTCTATTAGTTGATACCCTGGCTTCAACAATTTTTTCTAAACCAACAAAGGCGCCACCACAAACAAACAAAATATTAGCCGTATTAATTTGAATAAATTCTTGATGGGGATGTTTACGTCCACCTTGAGGTGGCACATTTGCCAAAGTACCTTCAATCATTTTTAATAGAGCTTGCTGAACACCTTCACCACTTACATCTCTGGTAATGCTAGTGTTTTCTGACTTACGAGAAATTTTATCAATTTCATCAATATAAATAATCCCCCGCTCAGCTTTTTTAATATCATAGTCACTAGCCTGATATAAACGTAAAAGAATATTTTCAACATCTTCACCAACATAACCAGCTTCAGTCAAAGTAGTTGCATCAGCCACAGCAAAAGGCACATCGAGGATTTTCGCCAACGTCTGAGCTAAAAGTGTTTTTCCCGATCCAGTAGGACCAATAAGCATTATATTAGACTTTTGAATTTCAACTTTTTCTGGTGATTCTTGATTGTGACCAATACGTTTATAATGATTATACACTGCCACTGACAGAACCTTTTTAGCCGAATTCTGACCTACAATATGCTGATCTAAAAAATCTTTTATTTCTTTAGGCTTAGGGATATCTTTTACCGGCGGTGATTGCGACTCAGTTACTCCAGCTGTTGGACTTCCACTTTCAAAAAGTTCTTCGTCTAAAATTTCATTACATAAATCAACACATTCATCACAGATATAAACACCAGGCCCAGCAATTAATTTTTTTACCTGATCTTGACCTTTGCCACAAAATGAACATTTAAGTCGACTATCCGATTGTTTTGCCATATTCTTTACCTATACAGTTTACTTTCCGAAAAAAAGCTGATACCACAATATTCTAAACTTAAATTGCAGTTAACGATGGTTTTTCTGGACTAGTTACAACATCATCAACTAAACCATATTCTTTAGCTTCTTCAGCAGTCATTATATTATCGCGATCAGTATCCTTTTCAATTTGCTTAACAGTTTGACCAGTATGATAGGCCATAATTTCATTAACCTGACGTTTAATGCGAATTATTTCCCGGGCTTGGATTTCAATATCTGTTGCCTGCCCCTGGGCTCCACCAAGCGGTTGATGAATCAAAACGCGCGAATGTGGCAAGGCTCTACGTTTGCCTTTAGCACCTGAACAAAGTAAAAGGGCGCCCATACTGGCAGCTTGCCCAATACAAATAGTTGACACATCCGCTCGAATATAGCGAATGGTATCGTAAATAGCTAGGCCAGCAGTTACCGAACCGCCTGGTGAATTAATATATAAATTAATATCCTTTTCCGGATCTTCAACTTCGAGTAATAATAATTGGGCAACAACTAAATTAGCCACAACATCATCAATTGGCGAACCTAAAAAGACGATGCGATCTCTTAACAATCTTGAAAAAATATCAAAGGCTCTTTCACCCCGAGCCGTTGTTTCAATAACTGTTGGCGGGAAATATAGACTAGGACTAATATTTAAATTTTCCCAAGCATTGCTAATTTCTTTGATTTTCGTTTTATCCATTTACAACTTCCTTAATTTTTAAATGTGCTATCCTATAGACATATAACTAACGATAGATTTAATTATAACAATTTATTCTCATTAAATACTACAATTTTGTCAAAATTTAGCTAATTAAATTTGACAAATAGTTTAAATTAAATGCGACCTAATTATGAAACAGCTGAATCAGCTTCTACTTTAACGTAATTTATTTGCGAATTTTGCACTAAATGATTAATAACTTTACTAGTCAAAGCTTCTTCCATAACTTGTCTACGAATATTTTCGTTGTTAGTTATCTCTGATGCTTGCACATTATAATGTGTCATTAACTCAACAAAATAAGGAGTTAACTCTTCTTGAGTTACGTTCAATTTAAGATCGCGCACAATCGCACCTAACACCAAACTAGTTAAAACCCTTTGCTTAGCTTCATTTAATTTTACATTTTTTAAATCTTCAAATTCTTTACTAACCTTAAAAGTTTCAAAATCTTGTTTGTTGGTTTCCATATAATTTTTTACTTGTTCAATCAACAAATTAAGCTCGCGTTCAATCATTGTTTCAGGAATATCAACGGTAGCAAGCTTAACTACAGCTTCAACAACATTTTTTTGCACATTTTGGCGATTCTGTTCAGCTACTTCCTGATTTAACCTATCATTTAGAACTTGAGTCAACTCAGTCAAACTTTCATAACCAACACTAACCGCTAATTCATCATTAATTTCCGGTACAACTTTATTGCGAACTTCTTTTAAATTAACTTTAAAATTTGCCTCTTTACCTGCCAATTCTTTATTGCGATAATTTTCCGGAAAATTAGCTTTTAATTCAAAATTT
>DAHXLC010000285.1 GCA_027371815.1 Candidatus Melainabacteria bacterium
GTTTTTATCATAAATCTTTTATATAAAATAAAAAACGGTAAAACAGATTTAAAAACATTTTTATATTTAGGAATATTTTGTGGGTTAGGTTACTTAACCAAAACGATATTTCTCTTCCTGTCAGTATTTTTTATCATAACCGCTTTTATCTACTCGCGTAAAATATTAAATACCATAATTGCTACAGCCGTATTTTTGATTATTGCGATACCATATATTGTATTGCTAAGTGAAAAATATCATCATATTACAATTGGTGATATTGGTAAAGAAACTTTTATGCAATGTGTAACAGGAAAATATGCCTACCCTTACGATAAAATTAAACTTCCCGAATTGACTAATGCGCCTAAAATCCTAAATAATGAGCCCCGTGTCTATTTTTTTGATTCAAAACTCAATGTAACTGATCCGATTTGGTATGACCGAACGGCTTGGTCAAAAGGAGCACAATTAGATATCTTTGCCGAGCATAATTTTAGAGTTTATTTTGCAAATTTATTTTATTTAATTAATTTATTTGGTGGCAATATCGTATTGTCATATATATATGCAAAGATGGTTTTTAAAGCAAACATTATTAACCTAGCTAAGTTGAAAGAAAATTTAGTATTACTAACTCCAGGATTGATGATAATAATTATGTGTTTTTTGGATGATAATATAATGTGGCCGTTTCAATCAAGATTAACTGCCAATGCATCGATTCTAGTTTTTGTAACTTATTTAATAATGATTGAAGTAAAAAAAATAAGTAATTATCGAAAGTATTATAATATTATAATTTTGATTACAGTACTACAATTGGTTATGAGTTTTACTAAACAAATTTATATTGACTGGACGATTAATACTTTATTTTCAGCATCTGAAGATAAAATTATTGCTAAATATTTAAATAATTTAAATATTAATAATTTTGATCAAATTGGACTTTTAGGTTTTGAACAGATTGATGATTTATATTTAAAAAATAACATTAAATTTAATATTGCACGAAATTATTATTTTGCATTTCTCGATAATTTAAAGATTACGGCTATTATTACCGATGCTAAAGCCTTTTTGAATTTAACCAGTCAGCAAAAAGCAGTTATTTACCAAAAATTGAAATCCTCTGGTTTAAAAGCTATGGTATTAACTGATCCTTATATTAAAGTTATAAATGATTGCGATTGGCAAAAAATTCCTCAAACCAATACCTATATCAAGCTTTTAAATAATTGAGCCTTAGTCCTCATTATTAGACTGATCATTGTTTTCACGATGGCTTGTTTGATCTTGACGTTGATGATTTCGATTTAAAACTTCAGCAAAGAAAAAAACAATACACAATACTCCACAAGCTAATTTTAAAAAGTATTCTTGTTGACCAACAAAGTAACAGGCAATTAAACCACATAAACTTGAAACGAAATAAATTAAATAGGCAACTGATTTTTGATTTAAGCCAGTATTTAATAATCGATGATGAATGTGACCCGCATCAGGTGAAAAAATCGATTTACCTTTTATTACCCTACGAAATATCGCAAAAGTTGTATCTAAGATCGGAAAGAATAAAATTAAGCCAACCAACATAAATGTTGGTACGATTACAGTAGCTGCTGCTGCTCCTTTAATAACACCAGTAATTGATACTGCTGCTAGAATAAAACCAGTTAAATAAGCACCCGAATCGCCCATAAAAATTCGCGCTGGATTAAAATTCCAACGTAAGAATCCCATAAGTCCACCAGCTAATATGGCTGACATTAAAGCAGCATATGGCCGATCCAAACTTGGAGCTAATGTAACTGACCAGATAGTTAAAGCGGAAATTGCTGATACTCCTGCAGCCAGACCATCCATACCATCAATGAGATTAACGGCGTTAGCAATGCCAACTAGCCAAATAACTGATAAGGCCATGCTAAACTGACCAAGTTCGATAGGAACACCGCCAAGAATATGAATTGGCCCAAAATCAAAATTCATATGTACTGGTATCGGAATTGACTTAATTCTAACTCCAAGAGTATATGCGACACAACCTGCCATAATTTGTACTAATAATTTTAGTTTGGCCGGTATTGATTCTAAATCATCCAATAAGCCTAAAATAAAAATAATGGTACCACCAGCAGCT
>DAHXLC010000292.1 GCA_027371815.1 Candidatus Melainabacteria bacterium
TTTAAAACTAAGGAGGAAGCTAAGTTGAAAATATTTGAATACATCGAAGTATTTTACAATAGACAAAGATTGCATTCTGCGTTAAACTATTTATCATCTAAAAAAATTGTAAATACCAAGATGCAGGCAATTCTTTGTATAAATTATGCACATATTCATTTAATTGCGATTCGTTAGAATTGTGACTATGTATACTTGGGTATATTAAACGACTTTGGTTACTGCGTATAAGTAAACCAACCGGATAATACTCTTGACCGAAATCACGCAAATAAAGGAGTTTTGAATTATAGGAATTACAAAAAATAAAATATAAAACAAAAATTGCCAGAATATAATTAAGATTTTTTTTATTTACCTATAAACGGACTTTTTTTTATTCCATTTTCCTTGTTTGATTTAAAAATCGCATTTTTATTTTGGACAATTTTCCAATTATTAATTTTGTTTTTTTGTTTATATTTAATTCAAATTCCTCAAACAAACTTTAAAATCTATTATGTAGACTCAATTTCAAAATTATTATTTTTTTTACCGGTATTACATGAATTGTATATTGGGCAAGCCTCCCTTTTATTTGGTATTTTGCCGGTTTTGATTGGTTATTATTATTGGTTAAGAAATTCTAATATTAAAGCGGGATTAGCTTGGTCCTTAGCAATTTTAAAACCGCAATTTATATTTATACCTTTTTTTATAATGATAAATTATATTTTCAACCTTAAATCAAGTCGAATTGGCTGGAAGATTTTTTTAGGTTTTAGTCTTGGCTTAGGTTTAATTATAGTGCTAAATTTTTTGCTTTTTGGCCAAGCTTTATTAGAGCAATGGTTTCATTCAATTACCCTATCGCCTGCAACTGATTATAATTATGGTTATCATAAATTTTATCCATTATTTGTTTCTTTACCATCATCTGGCTATTTTATTTTTAAGCATATAAAACATTTTCTTATTTGGCAAAATTTGTTTTCTATTGTTGTTCTATTAATAAATTTATTTTTATCAATTCAATTTTTAAGTAAATATGATTTTTCTGATTTTAAAACTAAGATGTATTTATTTACTATAGCTAATTTAGCAATTAATATTATAATCCCACATATCATGTATTATGATTTAATTCTTTATGGACTAAATTTCATTATATTTGGTTATTTTTTTCAAATAAATAATAGTAAGGATAACCAGAAATTATACAACCTTTTAAAACTTGGGTTTGTTTCAATTAATCTTTATGGTGTTTTATATATTATTAACCAACATCTGGGTCAACCAATTTTTTTAATGCTATTTTTAATAGTAATTTATATTTTATTCCTAAAAATTGTATATTCTTATGAAAGTGGCCGATGATTCCGCAATCCACACCTTGATTATTCATTAAAGACGTAAATAGTCCATGCTGAAAAATACTGTTTGATAAATTAGTAATTTCCGCCTTTGAATTAAAAATTAAGTTCAGAAATTTTGAGGTTACCCCCATTTGGTGACAAAAGTTCCATTGGCAATATATAAATCAAGACAGTAAAAATAACCAAGAATAAATAATAATCCGACAATTATTATTTTACTGCTTTTGCCTGCGATTAAAAGAATGGATAGTATTGCGTAGATTAATAGCAGTAAGAAACTGATATTAATGTTGTGGAGAAGATAAATAAATTGGTACCAAAACGAAATGTTGGTATTACAAATAAGTTGTTACTGAAAATTAGTCTTTTAAGCATCGACCATGAAAAACACAGTAGACAAAAACCAGTAATCCTAGTAATCAGTATAAAGTAGTCCATAATTTTTAGCTCATTGAAAATTACTTACGCTCTTATATTAGTTTATTATCGTGATATATATCAGATGTTTATGGAATTTTAATTAAGTTTTCGCTAAATTTAAAGCCTGCTTTGACAATCATGAAATATAAGTATAATAAAAGGGAGATTAATATTCCTGGTAAAGCAATTGTTTTATTGAACACAATTAATAAACCGTAAAAATTAATACTATATATTGCAAATTTTAAAAGATTTTGCATTTGGATAGTTAATTCATTCTTTATTGATGCTAACTTATTTTTATGGTTAAATAGGATAATAAAGATATAAATAAATATAAAAATGACTAAATCATAATATAATAGATGGGTAGCTATAAAAACAAGATTAAATGCCGCTAAGATTAGTAATATTATTTTAGCTAAATTGGTGCTAAAATCATGATTCACCATTATTTTGGCTGATATTAATAAATTCGCTAAAAATAATAGAATTAAGCCGATATATTGAAATGATTTATATTGACTATGTCCAGTTAGTAGAGGAATTAATGAACCAGGCAGGCTAATATACAGCTGATAGGGAATGCCACTGTTAATCCCTTGATCCATGTTGACGTTGATTGAAAGACAGTGAAGAAATTGAGCTAATAAGGACTGACCAAAAAATATATAATTTAACAAGATAAGGATAATGCAGCCTGTGATTATACCGAAAAACATTTTTAATCCAGTTAGACGATATTTATTATTTAGTAAATAATTACTGATGATAAATACGGGAATTATTAAATATTGGGGTTTAAGTGCACAAAGCGACCAGCATAATGAGGCTTTGAACGTAGAATTTTTTATCCAGAAATATAAGCCCAGGCAAATTGGTAGGATACCATATATGATACCACATTGACCAACCCATAATGTGGCAATAATCGGTCCATAGGTTATTAATGAGACAAATAAGTCCAGATAATAAAATTTATTTTTAAGGTCTTGATCAAAAATTCTACTTAACCTTAGACATAAAATTAAAATTGCCCAATTAAAGATAACCCAGGCTAATTCTGCAATATTAGGTTTTAAAAATGTAAAGGGAACAAATAACAAACCATTCAAAGGGGGATAGAAATATGGGCAATATAAGTTTTTGGGTAAACTTGGATACAGCTTATGGACATAGGTATTAAATTGAGATTTTTTAAGGTCAGTTGTATTTAAGTCAGGATAAATTAAATTCGCTTGTTTTTGCCGAATTAATAAGCCAACGGGATAAAATTCTTGGCAAAAATCATGAGCAAATATTATTTTGGGTAATAATAAGTTGCTCGATATTAGAAAGATAATTACGATACCAGCTGCAAGCAATTTAATAATGGATTTAGGCATGATTTAAATTAAAAATACGAATTTATTAATAAATAGAAGCTTAATTTATTATATACTTAAATAACTTATTAATACATTTGCAATAGCTTAGTCAAGAGGGTAAAAAAAATGAATCAAGTTGCTGTTTCTTCAGATGAAATTAGTTCAGTTGTTAAATATACGCAAGATGCTATTAAAGTTATTTCTAAAATTAATAAAGATAGTAATTTAGCGGTTTTAAATTCCCTGCTTAAACCAACCCGTGAAATTACCGTTCAAGTCCCCGTGCGTCTTGACAATGGTGATTATCATTCTTTTAAGGGGTTTAGGGTTCAGCATAATGATGCGCGTGGTCCGTTTAAAGGTGGTTTACGGTTCCACCCCAGTGTGACTATTGATGAAGCCCGTATTCTGGCTCATTTAATGAGTTTAAAAACTAGTGTCGCTAATATTCCTTATGGCGGAGCTAAAGGTGGTATTGCCTGTAATCCTAAAGAGTTATCGTTGCGGGAGTTGGAAGCGTTAACCCGTAATTTTACAACGGCTATTGCTGATAATATTGGCCCACTTAAAGACATTCCGGCTCCTGATGTAAATACCAATGCTCAAATTATGGCTTGGATTGTTGATGAATATTCTAAAGGGCGATCTAAGCAATATGGTGTCGTTACTGGAAAACCAATCGAATTAGGCGGATCGCTTGGTCGAGATGAAGCTACCGGACGTGGAGTAATGTATGTGGTTCGCGAATTAAGTAAGGACAAAGGCCTAAAACTAACTGATGCTAAAGTCGTTTTTCAGGGTTTTGGAAATCTGGCTTATGCTGGCGCAAAATTAATTGAAAAGGAATTAGGTAGTTGTATTGTTGGCGTTTCCAGTTCAGCTGGTGGCGTTTACAATAAGAACGGATTGAATCTTGACAAAGCTCATGATTATTACCTTAAACACCATAGTTTGAAAGGCCTTCCTGATTGTGAATTTATGACTAATGAAGAATTATTATTAACCGATTGCGATATATTAATTCCTTCCGCTCTTGAAAATGCTATTAATAAGAATAATGCCAAGAAAATTAAAGCTAAAGTAATAGTTGAGGGTGCAAATGATTGCACTACTTTTGAAGCAGATAATATTTTAAATGATCAAGGGGTTTTAGTTGTTCCAGATATTTTGGCAAATGCCGGTGGTGTTATTGTTTCATATTTTGAGTGGGTGCAAAATTTAAATAATTATTACTGGTCTTTGACCAAGGTAAGAAGTGAGCTTGATAATTCAATGGTTAATGCTTATGGTGAAGTCGCCAATACCGCCAAGCATCATGGGTTAACAATGCGCATGGCTGCTTATGTCGTTGCTATTCAAAAAATTGCCAAAGCTATTACCTTAAGAGGTGTATAAGTATTAACTTGTATTTAAAAAAAATCAACAATGCGATACCATATTTAAGTGCAATATATGGTATCGTTTTTATTGCCTGGTTGATTTTAAGTGCTAAATCCGCTTATTTCAGTTTTAGTGATTTGCCTGAATTTTATACCAGTGCTAAGCTGTTTAGTCAGCATCGAGCCTTGACTATTTATGATATCAAGGAATTTTGTAAACTGGAAAATAGTTTTTTTCCATTAATGCATAATCGATCCTTGGGATTTTTCTTGCCACCACAAGCTTTGCTATTTTTATATCCTTTAGCTTTAATTAATGTGAAAATCTTGCCGGCAATATTTGGATTGTTTTTAACTACTTGTTTATTTGTGTCAATTGCCATCTTAGCAAGAATGTATTCAATTCCACATCATAAGTTAGCTTATACTATTGCTTATCTATCGTTATGTGGTTTTGCTTATGAACCGATTAGAATTGCCCAATTGTCAACAATACTGCTCTTAGGTTTGGTATGTTTAATTTATGCTTTAACCCGAAATAAGGATTTTATTTCGGGAATTATTTTAAATTGTTTTTGGCTTAAGCCGCAGTTAATTATTCCCTATGCTGTTTTTCTTATGGGAGCGCGACGTTATAAAGTTTTTATGTGGGCCGGTTTGACAACTGTTTTAATTCTTACAATTTTATGGTTTTTATATCCAGGCTTAACTATTTATAAAGCATATCAGGCCTTAATTAGCTTTTCAATTGAGCATAGTTCTTATACTCAGCCAGAGCTTAATGCAACTATTAGAGGCCAGCTCTTAAGAATATTTCCTAGCTTTAAAACCGGTATTATGCAAATTACTTCAGTGATTTGGCTGACAACTTTGATTTGTTTTTTTTATTTAGGTCATAAATTATCTAAGTGTAAGCAATTTGTTGAAATGGGAATTTTGCTCACCACGCCATTGGGAATATTAACTTCTTTACACTGTTATAATTATGATTTGGTGTTTTTATTACCTAGTATATTGATAATTTTTAAATTAATTGATAAACTTAGTAAATTAGAATTTACAATTTATTTTCTTTACCTTATTGCATTTTTTATGCCAATTCATGTAATGTTGTATTATCAGTATTTGCTTAAAGGTGGTACAATAAATCCTTATTTTGGTTTATTATTATTGTATTCATTATTATGTTATAAATTAGCATTTAAAATTGAAAAATTTTCTTTAAACATTAATTCTTTAAATAAGCATGTCAAATAATCAAACTCAGTTTAAACAAATTATTGTGATTCTGGATTTTGGATCTCAATACAGTCAATTGATTGCCAGAAGAATTCGTGAACATAATACTTATTGTGAATTGCTGCCTTATGATATAAGCGCTAGTGAATTAAAAATAATCAATCCCATCGGAATAATTTTTTCTGGCGGACCAAATAGTGTTTATGATGAGAACAGTCTTAAAATTGACCCGGATATCTTAAATCTGCAAATACCTGTTTTGGGAATTTGTTATGGAGTTCAGTTAATCGTTCATAATTTAGGTGGTGTAGTTTCGCGTTCGGCTAAGCAAGAATATGGAAGAATGAATTTATTAATCAACGGACACTCAGAATTGTTTGGTTCTATACCGTCAAACATTAATTGTTGGATGTCTCATGGTGATTCGATAGCTCAATTGCCTCAATCATTTGATGCAATTGCTTCAACGTCTAATACTGCATATGCCGCTATTGAATCCAATACAAAAAAAATCTATGGTTTGCAGTTCCACCCAGAAGTTGTTCATACTGAATATGGTAAAAAAATTATTGAAAATTTTGTCAAAATTATTTGTCAGTCCAGGCAAGAATTTACACCAGGTAAATTTATTGAGACTACCATGTTAAATATCAAAGAGAAAGTTGATCCTCGTTCTAAAGTGGTTCTGGCGTTATCTGGTGGCGTTGATAGCACAACATTAGCTGTTTTACTAAATAAATGTATACCCAGTCAGTTGATTTGTATTTTTGTTGATCAAGGCTTGTTACGTAAGGATGAAGCTATTCAATTGAGTAAGGTGTTTCGTGATACCTTAAAATTAGAAGTAATTTGTGTAGATGCGCGCGAAATATTTTTAGAGAAATTGCAAGGAATTACTGATCCTGAAGAAAAACGTAAAATAATTGGTCGTGAATTTATTGAAGTATTTGTTAATGAAACTAAACATATTGAAAATGTAGGATATTTAGCGCAAGGTACATTGTATCCAGATGTTATTGAATCAGCTGGCAGCCATTTGTTGCATAAAAATTTGAAAGGTGTTGCTCATAAAATTAAATCACATCATAATGTTGGTGGCTTACCGGAAAATCTTCCTTTTAAGCTTCTTGAGCCTTTTAATTTATTGTTTAAAGATGAGGTTAGAAAAATTGCTAAAGCTTTAGGTGTACCTGATTTGATTACTAATCGGCAGCCATTTCCAGGTCCTGGGTTAGCTATTAGAATAATTGGCGAAGTTAATGAATCTAAACTATTAACTTTGCGCAACGCTGATTTTATTGTCCAAGCTGAAATCAGGGCAGCTAATTTATATAATGAGTTGTGGCAGTCTTTTGCTGTATTACTTCCAGTTAAATCTACTGGAGTGATGGGCGACCAACGTACTTATGCCGATCAGATTGTAATTCGTGCTGTTACCAGTGACGATGGAATGACCGCTGACTGGGCTAGAATTCCTTTCGATGTTTTAGCACGTATTTCAACACGTATTGTTAATGAAATTCCTGGTATCAATCGAGTTTTGTATGATATTACATCAAAACCACCAGCAACTATTGAGTGGGAGTAGGTTATATGATTGAATTAAATAGTTTTGAAGGTAATTGTTTGCCTTGTAATGATAATTTAATGCTGTTAAGTGATGATAACATCAAAGAAAATCTAAATGCATTTAAAGGCTGGTTTTATGAAAGCCAGAAGCTTACTAAGCAATATTGTTTCCCTGATTATATTAAGGGCATTGAATTCAGCAATTTGATAGCGAAAATTGCGGAGAAGCAAAATCATCATCCTGATTTGGAAATTTTGTATAAAAAAGTTAATGTTAGGATTTGGACGCATGCCTGTAATGGACTTACCATAAATGATTTCATTTTAGCTCGTAAAATTGATCAGGTTTATAATTTATTTTTTTGATTTATTTTACTGAAGCTGGAATTTTGTAAGAATCAGTGTAGTTTAAGTTGAATCCTGGTAGTTTACCATTACAATTTAAGTAGGTATTATTTACATCGCTAGGGTTGATTTTTTTGGTATCAACACTTAGGAAAATTGATAGTAATTGAGCCGTAGTAATTATACAAATACCTTTTTTAGTAGCAAATTCCTCAAGTGTAGTTGAGAATTCTGGATCCATTCTTTCGGATAATGGTCTATTTGTCCAGGTTGAAACTACTAAAATTCCTTTAGGCTCAATTTCAGTATTATTCCAGTAATTAATCACTGATTCTGCTAAACTAGCAAATTCGGTTCGTTTAATCTCAGAGTTGCTTTGAGCAATTCTAACCAAACCAAATATTTTATTTGCTTCGGATAAAAGAAATTCATTTTCGAGATTGTTTTGAGGATTACTTTGAATGCTCCAATTTAATCTTTTAAAAACCATTTTAACTGCATTGTACAGCTCGTTTTCATGAGAACATAATAAACAGTTGCGAATATTTTCATATAAAGCAAGTTGGTTGTCCAGAGAAGATATCTGATTTTTTATGTGATTAATTTGTTGATTTAATTTAGTTCTTTCATCAATAATTGTGGTGATTTCTGGAAAAATAATATGTCCAATCCATTCATTGGTTAGATGTACTGTGTTGGGCTCAGGGTTGGAAGGTGTTAATTTATCTAAATTTGTATTTTCATTATTATTATTCATTGTCAATTCACCTTGTTTATTGTTGCTTAAATGGATCGCATTGGTCTGTTTAATTGTTACAGTTGGTTCTTCAAAATTAGTATTAATCGAATCTGGTTTTAAATCAAATTCGGGCAGTTTTAATTCGACTTGATCAATTGCCGTTAAACTCTGAGGTTGTACATTGTTATCATTAACTGGCGCAGGCATGTTTAAATTCGAGAATTCTTCAGTGGTTTCGATATTGAAGTCAAGATCAATATCTAAATCAAAATCGAAATTTATATCGGGACTTTGTGAGGACTCTACTTTAATATTTTGTGAATTTGTACTTTGTGGTGGTAACTGAATTTGCCAGTCGTCCGAAGAGTTGTTTGCTTGTTGATTGGATTGACTCATTGAGGTAAGGGTTGAATCCAATTCCTGTAGTCCGTTAAAATTTAAGGGCTCTGAATCTTGTTTAGTTTCAGAATTTACTTTCTGTTGTTCTTTAAATTTAGCAATTGAGAGTTGATTCTGTTGCATTAAATCATTAATAATGGCTTCACTTGAAGGACTGTCCTCGATTGGTTGATTTTTTTCTTGATCTTGCTCGATTTGGTTTGCAAGGGTGAAATTATTGTTGATTAATGGTTTAAGTATCTCATCGGTAAGTATTTTTTCTGCGGATAATTCATTATCGCTTAGATTAAGCTTATCGGATTGACTGGGACTTATGGTAAGCGCTAAATCGTTAGGAGTTGAATTCAGCTGGTTTATGCCTTCTAAAGGGTGAGCCGCTAAAGTTATATTTTCGGGGGTTAATGCTGATGTTGTAGGAGATAGAATTTCAGCTGTATAGGTTTGATTGGCGGCTAACGGATCGCTAGGGCTAGCTGATGGTGGTTCGGGTATTTGACTGGCGGCTAACGGATCGCTAGGGCTAGCT
>DAHXLC010000003.1 GCA_027371815.1 Candidatus Melainabacteria bacterium
TTACCGTATTTGCTCGTGAAGTCGGTCTTACTAAACTAGTAGCTAAAGGAGCCGCTAAACCTGGTTCTAAAGTTGCTGGACGCGCTGAATTGCTGGTTGTAAACAAATTACAGGTTGCAAAAGGCAAAAGTATTGATATTATTAGCCAAGCGGAAACTATAAATGCCAATATTAAATTACGTAATAATTTAAATATATTAGGCTGTGCTTTATATCATCTTGAATTGACTAAATCTTTTGGCCATCAGTTAGCTCAAGAATCAGCAATATACTATGATTTACTCCTGAGCAGTTTAAATATTTTACTTGATGGCTATCCATTATGGTATACCTTAAAATTTCAAATGATTTTAGCTAAGATGTTAGGCTACGAACCACAATTAAGTAGTTGCGTAGTATGTCAAGCTCGAATTAATGATCATAATCTAGCGTTATTTCATTATGAATTAGGTGGTGTAATCTGTAAGAATTGTCAATTTAACCGTAAAAATTTTCTTAAGGAAAATATTAATGCTTATGAAGTCAAATCCACTTACGCTGCATCAAATCTAGTGATGGGTAATTACACCCATATAACACCAATGATTTTAAATCAAATTAACAAGCTCAATGAAGCTAGCTCTGATATTTTGGTTACAGCCGAAAATGTTAACGAAATTCAGTTGATTCGGACATATCAGTTATATAAAAATTTTCTTGAATTTAAAATAGGTAAAAAATTTAACGGTTTTGAGGTTTTAGCCTAGAAGCATTTAATTTTTTTAAATTTTAGATTAAAATATAACAAATAGATTACTTAAGTTGTAATGGTGTAAAAATGGATAATTCACAAAAAATTAACAATAACCATATGTTTAAACATATTGACCCGATTTTAGCAAATGCGCTTAATTTAGAATTAATCAGACAACAAAATTCAATTGAATTAATTGCCTCCGAAAACTTTGTAAGTTATGGCGTTCTTGAAGCTCAAGGTTCAATTCTGACCAACAAATATGCTGAAGGTTTACCGAGCAAACGTTATTATGGAGGTTGTGAATATGTTGATATGGTAGAAAAAATTGCCATTGAGCGTTTAAAAGCATTGTTTAATGCTCCATACGCTAACGTACAGCCACATAGTGGTGCATCGGCTAATTTGGCCGTATACTATGCTGTGCTTGAGCCTAATGACTGTATTTTAGGCATGGCTCTCGATCAAGGAGGTCATTTAACCCATGGTAGCAAAGTTAACATTTCGGGACACTGGTTTAAGTCACACTTTTACGGTGTAAATCCTCAAACCGGTCTTATTGACTATGACGAAGTTTTAGCTATTGCTAAAACTGTAAAACCGAAAATAATTATTGCTGGTGCTAGTAATTATCCAAGAATTATTGATTTTGAAAAATTCCGCAAAATAGCTGATGAAGTCAATGCCTATTTAATGGCTGATATTGCGCATATTGCCGGTTTGATTATTGCTAAGTTGCATCCGAATCCTTTCCCGCATGCTCATTTTGTTACTTCGACTACCCATAAAACTTTAAGAGGACCTCGTGGTGGTGTAGTCATGTGCCAGGAAGAATTTGGGGCTAAAATTGACAAAGCTGTTTTCCCGGGACTGCAAGGTGGTCCACTCATGCATGTAATTGCGGCTAAGGCGCAAGCTTTTTATGAAGCTGGTCAATCAGATTTTATTCATTATCAACAGCAAATTGTAACTAATGCTAAATATTTAGCCAAAACATTCCTAAGTAATGGGTTTAATATTGTCTCGGGTGGAACCGATAATCATCTTATGACGATTGACTTAAGAAATACGCCGGTTACTGGTAAAATAGCTAGTGAATCGCTTGAAAGCGTTAATATAACTGTAAATAAAAATGCCGTTCCGAATGATCCGCAAAAGCCATTTATAACTAGTGGTATTAGAATTGGTACTCCAGCTGTAACAACTAGAGGCATGCAAGAACCTCAAATGAAGCTTATTGCCGAATTGATTGCCAATAAATTATATAATTTAGCGGATCCAACCATTCATAATCAGACTTTAGCTTGCGTAAAAGAACTAACAGCTGATTTTCCGATTTATGAAAATTTTTTACTGGAGCGCAAAGCTTCAATTAAGTCCTAAAACTAAATGTAGGAGCCTGAAAATTTGGCAAAAATAATTAAAATTGCGCAAGCAACTCTATTTGTCTCCGGTATGGTAGGAGCCCAGTATTTTTGCCAAAATCATTTTGAAACAATGCAAATCCCCGGGTTTTTCATTGCTATGGCGATAAGTTGGTGGCTTACTCCGGAAATTAGAGCTAGAGCTTTAAAGCTTGGGCTGGTAGATAATCCTGAAGAAGAGCGGCGTATTCACAAAATACCAATTCCCCGTTTAGGTGGTGTTGCTATTTACATGAGTATTATTTTAACCCTAACGCTACTTATAGCTATAGCCGGGAGATTCCCTAAAAAT
>DAHXLC010000084.1 GCA_027371815.1 Candidatus Melainabacteria bacterium
CTAACGCTTTCAATATTACCTGTTTTAAGTGCTAGTAAAAAAATTGTTAACCTTATTCCCTTAATTATTATACTTATAAGTTTAGGGGTAATTTGGCAAGGAGCCCAACAACTATCGCTTACGACTAGTTGGATTGCTGAAAAGCCAATCTGGCTTGGACTTGGTCCACTGGCCTTTAATTTTGATTTTCTGGCTTACCTGTTCATTTTGATTCTTTTATTTATTACCATTTTTGCAAGCCTGGTTTCGATCGGATATTTAAACTCACCAAAAAATAAAATTAATCACCGATTTTACTGGTCTAATTTTGTCCTGTTTATTGCCAGTATGCTTTTTATCTTTTTAGCCAAAAATGCTTTGACATTTTTGGTTTTTTGGGAAATTATGGCCATATCATCGTTAGCCTTAGTAGCCATAGACTTTACAAGCACTAAAGCCCAAAAAGCCAGTTTGATTTATTTAGGCGCAACCAAAATGTCAACAATGTTTCTCACCATAGGTTTTTTATGGTTGCATCAGCTTTATTCAAGCTGGAATTTTGCTGACTGGACAATTGGAGCTAATTCTACCTTTATACCAGCAGTATTATTAGCCATTGGCTTTTGTATTAAAGCTGGAGCTTTTCCCTTTCACATTTGGTTGCCTTATGCCCATCCAGCCGCACCCGGACCGGTATCAGCCTTAATGAGCGGTGTTATGATTAAGGTAGCAATTTATGGAATTATCAGGTTGTTATTGATTAATGCCCATTTTGAAAATATGTTTTTTGTCTATTTCTTTTTATTGCTAGGTGCCATATCAGCAATTTGGGGTATTATTTTCGCCCTGATTCAAAATGACATAAAGCGATCGCTTGCTTATAGTTCAGTAGAAAATATTGGCTTAATCTTAATTGCTCTAGCTATAAGTCTTTATGGCAAATTAATGGGAAATCATTATTTAGAAATAATTGGTTATATTGCCGCTATATTTCATACAATCAATCATGCCGTATTTAAATCATTGTTATTTTTAGGAATTAGCGCTATCGATTCAAAAATTCATAATCATGATTTACATTATCTTGGTGGCCTGGCACGATACATGCCTTGGACTTTTGGCTGTTTTTTAATTGGCAGTTTAAGCATTTGCTCACTGCCACCTTTAAATGGTTTTATTAGTAAATGGCTAATTTATAAAGGGTTATGGGAAATTATCTGTCAAAGTCAAAATAAATTCTTTAGTGGGTTAATCATAATAATTATTGGTCTTTTAGCTATGGTTGGAGCCCTTGCTGTTTTGTTATTTACGAAGTTAATTGGAATAATGTTTTTAGGACGAAATCGTTCAACTATAGTAAATAAAGCTAGAGAAGTTGGCTTACATATGCGAATAAGTCAAGTAAGTTTAGCCATTTTATGTTTTAGCTTAGCGCTATTTTCACCAACCATAATTAAATTTATCAGTAATCATAGTTTCTCTCAATTAAATAAGGTTATTCCCCAGATACCCATTGCAACGCTATTAATTGTTCTTGTTTCACTAATTGGTATTATCTATTTTATTTTCCATAAATTATCAACAAGCACAATTAATCCACCCTGGAGTTGTGGGACATTACAGTTAAGTCCACTAATGCAAGTTAATGCCGATAGCTATTCATATAGCGTAGCTAATTTTTTTAAACCAATTTTACAGTATAAAGTAACTACTAGTATTATAGGAAGTGATAAACGCCATTTCCCCGAAAAAATCGAAAGCTCAGTTTCCAACACTTCATTAATTGAAACTAAAATTTATTCTCCAATAATCAAGGATTTTGAAATAATTGGTAATCATTTCGCTAAACTGCAAGCTGGTAGTATCCATTTATATTTATTATATGTATTTATTTCTCTAATAAGTTTATTATTTATTGGTATGTATCTATGAAATATATACTTATTGGCTTACAGATAATTTTAAGTTTATTCTTGCCACTACTGGCAATTGGTATTATTCGTCAAATAAAGGCTAAGCTGCAAAACCGAATAGGGCCACCCATAATACAGCCCTATTATAATCTGATAAAATTATTTAAAAAAAATCAAATACTTAGTCACGATTCAACCTGGGTTTTTCCGCTGAGCAGCATAATTAATTTGAGTATCGTATTAATATTAAGTTTTATCATCCCCTGGTTACCATTTAATAAATCAGTTTTTTCTGGTGATATTTTTTTATTAATTTATTTATTAGCCCTAATGCGCTTTTTTACCATTATTGGTTCTATCGATACAGGTTCACCCTTTTCCTCATTTAGTACCAGTCGCGAAGTTAGTTTAGCCGTTTTATTAGAACCTGCCATAATTTTAGCCTTGCTAGCCTTAGCGGTCGCCTTTAAAACTAGTGACTTGTTTCAGATTTTTAATTATGCATATTCATTAGATTTAATTAAAATACCAGTATTAATATTATCCGCATCCAGTCTATTTTTAGCCTCGATAGTTGAATTCTCCCGCTGTCCGATAGATGATCCTACAACGCATCTAGAATTGACAATGATTCACGAAGCAATGATTATTGAAAACTCTGGATTAAATTTAGCCATTGTTGAATATACCTATAGCTTAAAATTACTATTATTTTATGGTTTAATTGCTCAATGCCTTACTCATTGCATTTTAATTATTTTAAATTTAAATATATTATTGCAAAGTATTTTATGCCTTTTAATAATCTTTAGTTTATTAATTTTAACCAGTTTGATTGAATCATTTAGTGTTAAATTATCCTGGCATAAAGTGCCTGATTTTATTGCTTATGCCTTAACCTTTAGCTTTCTGGCAGTGTTTGCTGCAATTATTAATGGGGTAAGTTTATGAATATTACTGATTTTTTTGCTTTAGGCAGTGCCTGTTTTGGTATCTTAATGCTTGGCAGCGTTAATTTACGCTTAAATTTATTTCTTTATAGTCTACAAACCATATTTATGGCCTTAGCTACCTTAAATCAGTCTTTTAAACTTGTAAACATTGAAATGTATTTTATCTGCATTTTTATCATTGCCCTTAAAGCATTGTTTATTCCCTATTTTCTCAACAATGTATTAACTAAAATTGACATTCAATATGATAGTAATGTAATGATACCAGCACCAATTGGTATGCACATTAGTATTTTATTTTTAGGAATAAGTCAATTATTATCCGATAAAATAATTCAGTCAATGCCTTCTATTGATAGTATTGGTGGTGTTACTGCCGCTATATCACTGTTATTTACAGGGATTTTATTTATGCTATTACGCAAAATTGCCATAAGTCAAATAATTGGTTTTCTTACCCTGGAAAATGGTATTTTCATCTTTGGCGT
This sequence comes from Candidatus Melainabacteria bacterium, assembly GCA_027371815.1. GTDB lineage: Bacteria > Cyanobacteriota > Vampirovibrionia > Obscuribacterales > JAKAZS01 > JAKAZS01. Next base: position 3,334 of record DAHXLC010000084.1, read on the forward strand.
ATCCATAACCAAAGGTTTACCCTTAATAGTTGATTTAGGGGTACTTTTAGATTTATTAGTAGCCATAATGATTGCCGGATTATTTGTATTTAGGATAAAATCCAGTTTTGAACATATTGATGTTACTCAATTAAATGAATTACATGAAAACTAGAGGTTTTAATTAATGCCACCCTTAATTGCTATGTTTATAATTCCAACTTTAATAATATTTATTAACTTGTTTTTAAACAAGCTAAAATGGATGAGTTTAAAACTATCAGCAATACTCATTTGGATTGAATTACTCAGCGTTTTATTTATTTTAAAACCAGTAATTATGGGAAATTCAATTCATTATTATCAGGGCTTTTTAATTGATAAAATCAGTGCCTATTTTATCATCCTAACATCACTAATAACAGCTGTATGTATCACTCATTCCTATTTTTTCTTTATCCAGGAAAGTAAAAACAATCCTAAAATTTCTTTTACCCAAATACAAACATTTTATATTCTAGCCATACTATTTTTTATTTCGATGTTACTAGTCTTTATGTGCGATAATTTAGGCTATTTATGGATAAATATTGAATTAACAACGTTACTATCAGCCGGTTTAGTTTACTTTTACCGCAGTAAACACGCTTTAGAAGCCACCTGGAAATATTTTATAATTTGTAGCGTTGGCATTGCTTTTGCCTTACTCGGCACAATTCTTATTTATGCCTCAAGCAAAACCTTTAGCCTGGAAGGCACCTTGAATATTAGCGAACTCATTGAACAGGCACCGTTTTTAAATTTTAATTTTTTTAAATTTGGTTTTATTTTCTGTCTACTTGGGTATGGTACTAAGGCTGGTATATTCCCATTGCACAGCTGGCTTCCTGATGCTCACTCAGAGTCCCCAGCACCAGCTTCAGCGCTTCTATCTGCCTGTTTATTAAACTGTGCCTTATTTGCGCTTCTACGAATTTATTCAATTGGCGAGCTAATACGTCATTGCGATTTTATGCAATACCTGTTAATTGGCGTTGGCTGTTTAACTATATTTGCCGCCAGTTTATTTTTAATCCACCAGCATGGCTTAAAAAGACTTTGGGCTTATTCGAGTATTGAAAATGTTGGGCTAATGCTTGTAGCCATTGGGATTGGAAGTCCATTTCTCTTTTTCCTCCAAGCACTAAATCATGCTTTAGCCAAGACTTCATTATTTCTGTTATCTGGAAATATTATTCAAATAACCAATAGCAAAGAACTAAAAGATATTCGTGGTCTTATCAAATTTTCTCCAAGCCTGAGTATTTTATTAATATTAAGCAGTTTAGCCATCACCGGTACACCACCATTTGGCAGTTTTATTAGCGAAATACTCTTGCTTACAAAATTATTAAGCTTAAACTTTATGCTACCGGCTATTATAATAATTATAGCTTTAACAATATGCTTTATTGCCGTTTTTGTTCATGTGGGCAGAATTACACTGGGTCAGCCAAAACAAAATTGGATTAAACTAAATAATTTTCAATTTAACCTTATGCCTTCATTCTTAATTTCAATATCACTATGTTTAGGCTTTCTCATAAACAGTGATTATTTTAGAGGTCTGTATTAATGCTTAATCCACCCATAATAGTTGATATTAATTCCCTCCAGGAAAACCTCAAAGTCAAACTAAAAGACTCAAAATTAGGCATGATTAGTTCAATAACTGGCCAAGAATTATTTACCTTAATTCTTAATAATAATGAAGGCAATGCTAGTCTTTTAATAAGCGATATTGAAAATAATAATACCTATTCAGCTTTAACTCCAGCCATACCTCAGGCACACTGGTTTGAACGTTATCTATACGAAATGTTTGGCATATTTCCACAAAACCATCCCCGTTTAAAATCAGTAATTTTTAATGATTTAGGAATAATTGACTATCCACCTTTACGAAGTGTTGATCAAAATTATCATCATAATTTTCAAAGAGATACCAGCTTTTTAAATATTGAAGGCAACGATCTTTATATTGTTCCAGTGGGACCAGTCCATGCTGGGGTTATTGAACCGGGTCATTTTCGTATAAGTTGTGTCGGCGAAAATATTATTAATCTAGAAATAAGACTAGGATTTGTCCATCGTGGTATTGAAAAACGTTTAACGCAAATTCCTTTAACAAGTTTAAGATTTTACGCCGAAAGTGTTAGCGCCGATTCATCTAGCGCTAATGCCCTAGCTAACGCATTAGCTCTAGAGCAAATGCTAGAATTAAACGTTAGTGAAAGAAGTAAATATTTAAGAACACTGGCTCTCGAAATTGAACGTTTGTCAATGCATATTTGTGATTTAGGAGGAATAGCAACCGACTTAGGTTTTAATACCATAGCCATGGAATTAGCCCGCTTACGTGGTCAGGTTTTTGCCATGGGTGATTATTTAACTGGCTCACGATATTTAAGGAATTATATTGGTACCGGTGGTGTAAGAAAGGATGATGACCAATATTTAAGTAAAATTAAATCACTCATAATAAATTTAAAACCCAAATTAACAAAAGTAATAAATTTCTTTATTAACAATCAAAATGTCTACCAAAGACTTCATAATGTTGGTAAATTAAGTAAATCACTAGCTTACGATTTCAATATGGTTGGAGTAGCTGCGCGAGCCAGCAATATTGCTTATGATACCAGATTGATTTACGACCAAGGTATTTATCCGGTAGCTATTTTAAAGTTAGCTAACGAATCAGATGGCGATGCCCTAGCTCGAACCAAAGTTAGAATTAAAGAGATTATAACTTCTATCGCTCTTATTGAAAATGTATTAGACAATATTCCCCAGGGCACAACTCAATTAGTCAATGTAAAGCATTTGCCCGCTAATTGTATTGGACTGGGGATTGTTGAAGCGTTTAGAGGTGAGCTTATTCATTTGATTTTCAGTGATGAAAATGGTCAAATAAAACGTTATGCAATTAAGGATCCTAGTTTTAATAACTGGACAGGTCTAGCTATTTCAGCCCGAAATAATTTGCTGGCTGATTTTCCCATTATTAATAAAAGTTTTGCCTTGTCTTATAGTGGTCATGATTTATGAGGTATTTATGCTAAAAACAACCAACCAAAATAACCAGCAACTTTTAACTTACGGCAAAGTTAAACTGGATAAAAATTTTAAAGAGCTGAGGTGATATGCTTGATATTATAAATTATTTAACCAAACAAGGATTAGCCACCAATAAAGAATTATTTGCCGATCTTAATGAAGCTTGTTCAGGCATACCAAAAATTAATTACGATCAAAGCTGTTCAGATTTAAATTGTAATAAGTGCATTGAATTATGCCCAACCCAAGCCATTAGCTTAACCAACGATCTGGATAATAAAATTAGTCCCAATTTAAATTTAGCTAAATGCATTGGTTGTAGCTTATGTATCGAGAACTGTCCGGATATGGTATTTGTTAAAAATTTAAGAACTAAAACGGCTGTGACCCAAATTGAAGATTTAGTCATATCCAAGGAAAAATCTATCGCCAATGCTAATATCCAACCGATATTAAACAAAAACTTTAGACCTTTATTTAAAAAGTCCTTATCGGTTAGAGTGGTTTCGACCGGATGTAATGCTTGCGATTTAGAAATAAATGCCACATTAAATCCAATGTTTGATCTGGAACGCTTTGGAATTAATATTGTGGCATCACCACGAATGGCCGATGCTTTATTAGTTACTGGTCCATGTGGCCTTGCTATGCATGAAGCAATTAAAAATACCTACGCCGCTATGCCAAATCCCAAATTAGTTATTGCCTGTGGCACATGTGCCTGTTCAGGTGGACTACATTACAATGGGTATTTTGAAACCAATGGCTTATGTCCAATTCTTGATGTAGATGTATTTATTCCAGGTTGTCCACCCCATCCTTGGAGTATAATTTTTGGGTTAATGCTAGCAATGGGTCATGAAATATAAGAATTTAGGTATAGGCTTAATCTCAAAAACATTAAACCGACATAATAGAAGTAATAAACATTTGCTTTGCCAAAAATACCCATAGTCGAGAATTAGTTATACTGGTAAATTGACAACATCCTTTATTTAAGGTAAGCGTCATTAATTTATTTCAGGGCAGTTAATTTTGGTTTAACGGCCTGATTGTATATATCTTTACCGCATGAACTTTGCGTTACAATACAACTGGTTTTAAGCAATTGATTGGCTAAATTCCTAATTTGACAATCCTTACTTTTAAACATTGCGCTTAAAGGCTTAATAGCATTTATAGCGCTAGGAATAGAAAAATCCGATACATATGTAACTAATCCATTACTGATATTAGTGTTAAAATCACGATAGCCAATATTGTTTACCTGGTTGACATTAGCAAAATCCGTTAGATAATTTGCAGCCAACACAGTTAAATGTCGTCCTGGATTAAGTATAATTTTACGATCGCCAGACTTGACGATTACACTATCTTTGTGATTATCATGCAAGTTATAAACACTAACAATTCCACTATTGGCTATAGCTAGAACTATTGCACCACGTTTAAGTAATAGCGTCACAGGTTTAATTTTACCTAAAACAACTGTTAGATCTTGACTCGCTACTATGATAGCAGAGCCATGAGTCAGGCTGTGATTATTGGTAGCTAAGGGTAAGCCCCTTTCTTGCTTTAAGCCTTTGGCATTTATGCCATATTCAATATGATGATAAGCTATTGGCCTAATAAAGGATGTGTTATTAACAATATCGTTATTGTCTGTATCATTATTATTATAAATTATTGCATTACTTTGGCTTACTTGGTTGGTAGTATAATTATTTAAAAGTAAGCCAGCTTGATTATTATCTAATACATTAGCTTGAATCGGATTATTTACTAATGTATTAGTCGTATTAACTGGTTGGCTAAAGTTATTCGTTAGAGTAAGATTGTTCTGAATAGTAACCAATCCAGAATTTACAACGGGTGGATCAGCGGTAATACTTACATTACCATTTAGGGTTATGGCATTAGCACCTAAACTACCCGTATTAAATACGATACTTTGCCCTTTTGCATTTAAAGTATTGCCGCTAGCTGGCGCTGAAATACCATTGTTACCAAAGAATACACTGGCTCCACCACTAGCTTGAACCGATATGTTAGGGGGATTAGGGTTACTGGTATTGGCCTGAGTATAGGCTCCAATGTTAAATACCACGTAACCAGCGATATTAGCTGGAGTATTGGTATAAACAAAACTGTTTTTAGCAAAATTTATAGTTCCAGCAATTGTATTATTATTTTGAACTATAATTGGACCATTATTAGTGGTTAAGCTTACGCCTGTACTAGTACCAATATTTACAGTGCCATTCGCGCTTAAGTTAATAGCGCCACCATTAGCATTGCTACCAGCGCCTGTGGCTATTGAGCCGTACACATTTAAATTGCCATTAGTGTTAAAGGTAAATGAACTACCGGCTTGACCGCCATTTATACCACTTTGACTGGCTTCATCGTAGATATTGACAAAATTGTTTAATCCTTGGGTTGAGGCTGCAACAATGCCGCTGTTTAATAATAATCTGCCACCTGCTCCTATTGCACCACCGCCACTAACTAAAGCTATATTTGGTGCCATCATTAACGCTCCGGTTGTTGGTTCTGCAATATAACCATTTTGCGAAGCCGTTAAAAATATAAAATCATTGGACTGAATACTAGCATCATTATATATACCAAAGCCACTAAAGGTTTGAATGGCAATTATCTGCGCACTTACAACTCCAGGGGTAACTACACCACCTTGATCGACTTGGGCATAAATTGTAAGTGGACCAGCTGTATCCAATTTAAAGACACCGCCAAGACCTGAGACTCCAGCAGATAAACTTGCTTGACTCGCCTGCATTATGGTGTAACCGGTATACGTATCATTGACATAAACACTTGATCCAGTTCCATAACTTTCTAGGCCTATATTATGAGCATTTATCTGCATAAGATTACCTGCTGTACCTATCCCTAAGCTACCTGTAAATGAATATAAACCAACTACTGGAGCTGTTATAGTGCCAGAGCCAGTTAGATTTCCAGTAGTTTCTACATATACATTAGCGCCAGATATCGAAGTACCAATATTTAAATTAGCACTGGTATTATTTATACCAACTGATAAGGATGAAGCATTAAACACAATGTTATTAGCCTGGGTAATTAAACCATTGCCATTATAACCAATTTCGCCACCATTACTGGTCAGGTTTAAATTATTGCCAATTATAACACCACCACTTCCTGTAGTTATATAGCCAGAACCAGTTGCATTAAATATATCGCTACCAATAGATGTACCTACACTAGAATTAATAGTTATATTACCAGATCCAGTGGTCGATAAATTAATTGCACCAGCTGATAAAACACCATTAGTTGTTATCGTTCCATTATTAGCTGTAACAGTTATACTACCATCATCACTATAGGGTAGATAAGGGTTGTTGTTTAAACCATTAACGCCGTTTTGACCACTGGTTCCTCCACTAATGCTACTGCCACCAGTGCCCCCAGCTCCAGGTCCTGCAAGGCTTCCAATGCCACCGGGAGAACCATTACTAGCTGCACCAGGGTCGCCGCCGCCACCACCACCGCCGCCGCCATTACCAAAACCACCGTTACCTCCAAGTCCACCAGTAGTGTAACCAGTGCCACCACTGCCGCTACCACCAGAGCCACCAGCACCACCATTGCCACCAGAATTAACTAAAATAGTTCCATTAATGGTTATATTTCCTTGATTAAGGGATTCTATTGTAACAGAGCCACCAAATCCACCAAAGCCAGTGACTCCGCCAGAGCCACCGCCACTGCCATAGCCACCAGCACCACCACCGCCAGCTCCGCCACCGCCTAAAGCGTAAATGTTACCTGAAATAGATATCGGATTGCTGGTGGTTGTTATGGAAACATTACCGCCATTACCACCATTGCCTCCAGTACCACCATTTTGAAATCCATAGCCAGAGCCACCACCACCACCACCGCCACCGGATGCATTAAGAAAAGTTGTAGTTGCTAAACTGATTGAGTTAAGTGTGCTGGCAACATTAATAATACCGCCATTACCCCCATTGCCACCGGTACCAGTACCACCTAAGTTATTGCCAGAGCCACCAGTTCCACCATAAGCATTAAGATAAGTTGTTAAATTAATTAGGCCAGATGTGCTGGTAATATTAATACCGCCACCATTACCACCGTAACCACCATTACCACCGTAACCACCATTACCCATTCCACCATTTCCACCATTAGCATTAAGCGCTATAGCTGATATATTGACTTGGCCAGTTGTATTCGTAATGGTTATATTGCCACCATTACCACCAGCGCCACCAGCACTACTACTGCCACCCGATCCAATTCCTCCATTTCCACCAAAACCACCATCAGTAATAAGGCCTGCGCTTATGTTAATTGAGTTAGCGGTGGTGCTAATATTTATATTACCACTATTACCACCAGCGCCACCAGCTGTATGGGATCCACTAGCATTCCCACCAACGCCACCAACACCCCCACTAGTATTAAGTCCAGAGTTTAAGGTGATTGAACCAGCTGTACTTACAATATCAATTGCCCCACCAGTTCCACCAGCTCCGCCATTGGTATTAAGGTTACCAGCACCACCATTTCCACCCATAGCAAATATTCCACCAGTAGTAATATTGCCACCAGCCTGAATGGTAATATTACCAGCTGCTTGACCATTGCCACCAGGTTGACCTGATGCTCCAGCATTGCCATTAGCACCAGTAGTAGTTATAGCGCCAACTGCAATACCCGCATTGGCAAGATTAATGCTACTATTGCTAATACTGCCAATGGTAACAGTTCCGGCTGGAACAATTGTCGGC
>DAHXLC010000020.1 GCA_027371815.1 Candidatus Melainabacteria bacterium
TAATTTGGATATGGTTTTAAATCAGCTTTATTTTTTTCTAATATTACACTTGTCATAAGTTTAATCCAAAAAGTTAAATTTGATAATATTCTATATAAATAATTACTATAAATTTTATAATAATTATTAGGAATTTCTTAAGGTTGTAAAGTTTAAATAAAATGAGTGCCGAAAGTTTACTGGAAAATTTAGCTAATTCTACAGCTATTATATATGATAGAACGGTAAATCCGCCATTGCAAATCGGTCAAGGCTTTATGGTTTCTAAAAGCCGACTGGCTACATGTGCTTCGGCAGTATTTCATTATATTGAAACCCCTTGGGCGCTTCAACTTGAATTTCCTTATACCGATCTTATCTTAGGTGTTAAAGCGATAGCTCTTCATTTTGAATTTGACAAAAAGCAAGCTCGCTCATTATATTTAGCCCAAAGTGGTGATCCTTATCAAGATCAGCTTAAAATGCCTAATGACATTGCTATGTTAGTTTTGGATAGCGATTTACAGGAATTAAATGCTGATAAAGTGGCTGAATTAAATCGTGCCTTATATTCAACCTATTCAGTTGAAGGCATCGATTTATCCGGAACGACAAATGACATTGAGTTCTTGGATGTAATCAAAAAACTCTTTAATGAAGGCCAAAGTGGTTTATTCACTTTGTTAAGTAGCCGTAAAATACCGGTTGCCCAGATTGAAATATCACCACAAGGCATAACTAATGTTCTTTACAAGCAGATGAAAGGTGAATTGGCCTTTTTTGAACTAGTCTGTAATAATACGGCTCAAGCTTATACTTTCTCGACAACCAAAAAGTTTAATTTTGCACCTAATTGTAATATTCAGGCACCAACAGTCAAATTAGCTATGGAAGCCTTAAGAAGGCATGCGGAATTACCTAAGTTACTGGAAAATCTTGGGGGTAAAGAATTAAGATTTCAGCAAGTTGTCAACGAATTAGATCTTAATAATGTCAGTGAAGGAATTAAATGGTTTGCTCCTAAACTCTGGGAATGTATTGATGGGTATATTACGCTTGAAAAACTGCCTTTAAAGTTAAATTTAGATTCTTTTACGGTAGCTGTAGGCATTAAAGAATTTGTGAATAAAGGTTTGATTTCGCCAATTAATAAATATTCGCCATTTCCTTGCTCGGGTGAAATGGGTTCGCCAATAATGGCGCATACTGATTTAGAGATTCATCCATTAGATGCGATTCAGGCTTTCTATCTTGATCCATACTCGTTTAAAGCAACTTTGCGTGAAGGTACCTTTTTTGGATCAGCCTCAGCACTGCAACCAAAAAATTTATTGCATACAATCGATATGCCCCCTAATATTTATGGGGCTCAGATTTTAAAAAGCTATAAATTAGTAGGTGTACATTCTGGTCCATATAAGCCTAAAACTGAACAGACTAATTTGCCTAAAAATATTTTTCAGTTTATGTGGATTGGTGCCTTAATTGATATGAGTACCAAGCGTTTACGTGGTTCAAATCTTGAAGGAGGCGAGGATGAAGAAATATTTGTCCAGGCTTCCAAGTTAAAGGCAACCCTGGACGAAGCTAATTTGACGCCAAAACCTAAAATTAAATGTCCAAAATGTTTTGCTAACAATACTAAATATGGGCCTTGTGATAGTTGTAGTTATGAAATTACCGATGAAGAAGCAAACATAAAGCCTAAAGGTAAAGAATTGGCATTAAGAATACTTTGGGATGTAAAAGAAAAATACAATTTAACCGATATGCATCTAATGTTTATTGGCGGTATGTTGGTCTGGGTATTTTTTATGATAGTCGGCCTGATTTTTAATAAGCCAGCTCCAACTGTAGCTATTAAGTCTAATGAAACTCAAAAAGTAATTCATTCTAATTCTTCTAAAGCCAGTCTTTTAGCTAGTCAAAGTGCGGGTTTTTCCCAAACACCACCAGCTGGTTACTGGTATGAAGATACTAGTGAACAAACTAACCCCATCCCTTCCTTTGGTTTGTATTCAGACAATCAAAACCAGAAATTATTATTTATAATTATGAATAATATGTCTTGTGTTGAACATCTGGAAAAATTTACCAATAATCCTGTTTATATCAAAACCGACGATTTTGGTGAAATTGGTAAAAAAATTGCTGATGGCAGTCAGCCAATTGGTAATGATCAATTAAAATGGTTTGTGGGTACATATCCATTACCACCTAAGGACAAAGAATTTCAAACCATTTTAATTGGTGCCTATCCTAGTCCTCTGGAATCTAAGGCGGTACTGGTCATTGGTACCAGTATGGATAATCATACTGATTATAATTATCGCAATTCATTATTTATTATTGATCTTATGGCAAGAGAATATACGAAGTCTGTTGAGCAAAAAGCCCAAAGCGACAATACTAATTCTGATAATACTGATACCAGTGATAAGACCAAATCATCACTAGGTAATACTGATACAAATAATAAATCAGATCAAACTGCAACTGCCGATGCAACTAATTCAGCAGCTGGTAATAATAGTGAGGAAAGTTCAGCCGTTGTTGACAATTCACCAGTAAGTCAATTTTGTAAATCAACCCAAGTGGCAATTCAGTCAAAGTTTTTCCTTAGTGATGATGTTAAAGAAGAATTAAAAAAGCCTAAATATACTAATGATAATACTTTGATTACGATAAGTTTACAAATTAGCAATAAAGGTGAAATTAAAAAACTTGACATAACTCAAACTGCTTCATTGGATAAATTAACTGATGCTGTTGTTAAAGCTGTTAAACAGTCCGAACCATTTAAAAATATACCTAATGATATCGCCAGCGAAAACTTAATTTTTAAAATTACTTATTATAAGGGCAATTTTGAAGTAGCCAAAGAGTAAGTTGAACTGCTGCTAAATTCATCAACAGCAGTTAATATTAAATAACCTAAATTGAATTTTTAGCTTGCTAATAATTCAAGAATTTTAATTATTTCATTAGCGGAATTCAATTTTGCCAGATTTTTCATATTAGTTTTTAAAACGTTTAATTTAGCCATATCGTTAAATAATTCAGCTATTGTAGTATAAAGATAATCAGCATTTAAATCAGATTGATTAATTAGTAAGCTAGCCTGCCTGTCTCTTAAGTAATCAGCATTAAAAAACTGATGATTTTGAGCTGCATATGGATAAGGAATAAATATGGCCGGCAATCCACTAACCGTCAATTCGCTAATTGTCATGGCACCAGATCGGCATATGGCCAGATCGGCCAAAGCATATATTTGCGCTAAATCATCAAAATAAGGTTGAATTAGATAGCGATCATTATTCAATAAATTTGCCGATAATTTGTTTCTCACTAAGTCATAATTTTTACTACCAGTTTGATGAATTATTTGCAGATCTACAAAATTAGTTAATAATTTTTCAATTATTGCACAAATTACTTCATTTATTGCCATAGCCCCTTGTGAACCGCCCGTTATGACTAAGGTTTTAAAATTCGATTTTAAACCAAGCTGTTGGGCTACTGTGGCACGATCGTAGGTATTGTAAAATGATTGGGAAATTGGGTTGCCCGTCAGGTGAATTTTATTTTGGTAATTTGGCAATTCATGGGCACAGGCTTCCATTCCTAAGGTAATTGCCCAAGCTCCAAAACTAAATAAGCGATTAGCTAAACCTAAGTGTGAATCTGGTTCATGGATTACATATGGAATTTTTTTATAATAGGCCGCAAACAATGTTGGTGCTATCGTATAACCACCAGTAGCAAATATGATATTGGGCTTAAAAGTTTCAATTATAGTTATTGCCTGTTGATAGGCTTTAATAAATACATAAGGATAGTAGAGATTTTTTAAACTTAATTTCCGTTCAAAACTGGTAATGTTAATTGCTTGGAAATTAATATGTTGCTTTTGGGCAAGTTCTTCTTCTAGAGCTCCATTGCGACTAACATATAGAACTTCATGCTGGTGGTCAATTAATTTATTGGCTACGGCTAAGGCTGGATAAATATGTCCACCAGTGCCACCACCCGTTACGATAACTTTAAACGATTTCATTTAAACTATGATCTTCTTTTTTAGTTACTAAATCTACAACATCTTCTTCGTCTTCGACGGGACAGGAGTCTCGAGATACAGATAATAATAGGCCTATCATCGTTAAAGTGATAACTAATGATGTGCCACCATAACTAATTAAGGGTAAAGTAATACCAGTAACTGGAATTATACCAGTTGTTACCATAATATTTACGATCGCCTGAAGGGTAATTGAACTGGTTATGCCAATAGCGAGGAAACGTCCAAATAAGGTTTTTGCACCTAGACTTATTTTAAAACCATAATAAGCAAATAAGCCATAACAGGTTATTAATAAAAAACTTCCCAGTAAACCAAATTCTTCAGCAATGACGGCAAAAATAAAGTCAGCATGTTGAACGGGCAGATAATATAATTTTTGCAAAGATCGACCAAAACCAAGCCCGAATAAACCTCCTGAGCCAATGGCTAATTGTGCCTGAATTGTATTCCAGCCTTCTTTATGTGGAGACAGATAGGGATTTAACCAGCTTTGGATGCGAGCCATTTGGTAAGGGGTTTTTTGAATATGACGCCAAGCTAAACCAGCTCCTACAATAAAGCCTGATGAAATAAGCAAGATATTAAACCCGCTAACAAATAATAAAGATAACATACTGCCAATGATCATCATCGCTGTCCCAAGATCTGGTTGTTTAACAATAATTAGCGCCATGACAAAAGATAAAATTATTCTAATCATGACTTGAAAATGCCACCAGAAATTTGTCGATAAGCCAGCTGCCAATAAAATTATGGAACTAACCTTACACATTTCGGAGGGTTGAAACTGAATGGGACCAAGGCTTAACCAGCGACTGCTGCCCATCGTTACCACAGATAAGCCTGGAACTAAAGTTAAGACTAAAAGACCAAAACTGACTATTGCTAAAGGCCAAGAAAACTTTTTTAGTTTACGGTAATCATAGCGACTAAGTGTAATCATACACAAAAGTCCAATGATGAAAGCTAAGGCTTGCCGCTTAAAAAAATAAAAATGATCATGAAACGATGATAGTGCTTCAGGAGCTGAAGCACTATAAACCATGATTAGCCCAAAACAGGTCATCGCAAAAACCAGCGAGATTAAATTACGATGTGGTAATCCGCGCAAAGGAGTTGGTGGCTTGTTAAAATTGTTAGCAAAAGTTGGTTGTTTATTTTGCCAGTCGTTGGAGAACAATATCTTTGAAGGCACGGCCTCTTTCCTCAAAGTTACTAAACATGTCATAGCTAGAGCAAGCTGGAGACAATAGTACTATATCACATTCCTGAGAATTTGCTAGATCTATAGCATTTTTTAAATCAGTAGCGATATATACATTAGCATAAGCATTATCGATAAGTGCATCACGAAAACGTTGAGTTGCTTCACCAATTAGCACTACGGATTTGACTTTATTTTTAATAGTTTTTACGAATTCATTTAAAGGGCCACCCTTATCACGACCGCCAGCAATTAAAACAATTTTAACTTTATCACCAAAAGCATTTAAAGCTTTGATGGTTGATTCAGTATTGGTAGCTTTGCTATCATTATAAAAAGTTTTGCCTTTAATCGTTATAACAGGTTCAAGACGATGCTCTAAGGCTTTAAAATTGGCAATGGCGCTAGCAATTAGATCTGGTTTAATGCCTAAAACATAAGCACAGGCTATAGCACTTAAAACATTTTCTAAATTATGTTCGCCAATTAAAGATATTTTATTCGTATTGCAAATTACCGAATGCTTTTGCCTATATCTAATATATATAAAATTATTTTTTATATATATCGCTGATAAACAAAATGACAAATCATTTTTGACGCTAAATGGTACTAAATAGGCATTTGTTGGTACTTTTTTAACAATAGTATCATCATTATTAATGATGGCTATTTCGGCAGATGTTAAATTCTCAAATAATTTATTTTTGGCGATAATATAATTTTCAATATTTTCGTGGAATTCTAAATGATCACTAGTCAAATTTAACCAAAGCGCAATTTTGGGCTTAAAGCTATCACAATAAGTTAACTGAAAAGAACTAACTTCAACAACTAGATAATCTAAATCTTTATTTAAAATATCCAAAATTGGCACACCTATATTGCCACAATAAGGAGCCTTTAGATTAGCACTTTGTAAAATATGACTAATAAGGGCAGTAGTAGTTGATTTGCCATTAGTACCAGTTATGGCAATAATGGGTATATTTGTTTCGTCATAAGCTAATTGGATGTCACTAATAACCCTTAAACCAAGGGATAAACAATGTTGAATAATTTCATTATTAGGTTTAATACCTGGGCTTGTGACAACTAGATTGGATTTTTTAACATAATTAAGATCTAACTGATTAATCGTAAATTTAATTTTATCGGGATACAATTCACTTAATTTTTGAATTTCCTGGAGATTACTATCACTAGCATCATATGCATAAATACTTGCCTTTTGCTTGGCTAAATAATTAATCGTCGCTAAACCTGTTTTACCAAGGCCAATTACCGTTACTAGTTTATTTTGCCATTTATTTTTCACAAGAATTTTAATTTAATTAATGCCTTTTTCACGTTTTTCTTTTAATTCTAATTTATAAGCTTTTTCACTTAAATTTTCAATTTTCTTATTTAGTTTTTCAACTTCTTTGGCTGGCATATTTGGCGACAAGGCTAAATATGCTCGCAATTGCACTACTGCTTCTTTATACTTAGCGCTGGTGCGTGGGGTTTCTTTCTCTAAAACCATGGCTAAGCCATAACGACTATCAGCAGAAAGTGGATTGTTAAAAATAGCACTGTTATATTTATCAACGGCACTAGCATATTGACGCTTACTAGCTAAATCACTAGCCAAGGTAAGATCTTGACGGGCGCCATCATAAGCTTTAGCGACACTATCTAAGCCTCGATTAGCCCTGGCTTGGGCATCAGGATATGTTGAAGCTTTTTGATAAGCCTGTTTAGCTGCAGGCAGATCCTTGATCATTAAAGCTAAATCAGCAATGGCAAAAGTATCATTAGCTGTTTTGGCATTATTAATAACCATATTCATTTCATCATTAGCTTGGGCAAAGTTATTCGAAGCTAGGCACGCTTCAGCGTAGGCAATTCGCTCGCCATCACTGGTGGGTTTAGGTAAATTGGCTAAGTCGACTTTGGCCCCTGACAATGCACGCATTTTGGCCTGGGCTAATCGTAATTCCATATTGTTAGGATTCATGGCTACCGCTTTATCAATTAAAGTTTGTGCCTGTTCAAACTCATTAGAAGCAAAAAAGGCACCACTGGCTTCACGATTGGCTTTTAAGTAATAGGCTCTAGTTAGTCCTTGAGCGGCTAGCGAATTTTGCGGATCAATACTTAAAACATTTTCAAACTCTTTAATGGCATCATTTAATTTGCCAGCTTTTAAAGACTCTTCGCCAATTTTTAATCTTAAATCTGAATTGTTAGGCATAAGTTCTAGCCCAGAACGTAACTCTGCAATCGATAATTCTAAGTCGCCACGGTCTTCACGAATTTTAGCTATACCTATATAAGCTCCGGGATTTTCTGGTTTAATTCTGATAGCTTCTTGAAATTCTTTAATTGCCGCTACATTATTGCCTTGAGCATTATAGGCCTGTCCCATTGCTAAGTGAACTGGAGCCGAGTTGCGATTCTGATACAAAGATGTATTTAATTCTTTTAAAGCCTGATCTAACATACCTTGCTGTAAATAACTTTCACCAAGACCATAATGGGCAGTAGAATTACCCGAATTAATGTCAATGGCCTTCTTAAATGATTCCATGGCTTTAGCCATATCGTTGGTTTTTAATTCATCCAGACCACGGCCTGAATAAGCTTCAGAATATTTGGGATCATTTTTAATGGCTTCATTAAATTCAGTAATCGAATCTTGATACTTACCTTCATCTTTGTAAATCATACCTAGATAATAGTGGGCTTCTGGCATCCCAGGATCCCCTTGCAAAGCAAGTTTACACTCGGATTGGGCTTGGTTGAGCATGGCGTCACGGTTTTTAATCACCGTAGTCGAAGATGACTGTAAACGATTGAATAAAACCATGGCTTTGCCTGCATGTGCCTGGCAATTATTGGGATATTTAGCTAAGACTTTATCAAATTGTGCTTCAGCTGCATCTAGTTTAAATTGTTTGGCATAAGACATTCCTAACCCTACAGCTGCTGTTTGACTGTCTTTGTGCTTAGCAACTACGTTTTTATAAACATTAGTGGCTTCAGAATATTTTCCTTGTAACATTAAATCATCTGCAGCAGTTTCTTCTTGGTCAATTCGGCCTTTTAATTTTTTGGTATTTTTAGTGGCAATGAAACGGTTATTATGCCAATCTTGAATGGATTGATTGCTTTCATTTGACATTGCCATATTATTATTTAATGTACAAATGCTTAAAATTGCCAAATATAAATTTTTCTCAAATATTTTCATAGGATCCTAATCTCATAGTGTAATTTTAAGTAAACTTTAATTTTTTTATATTTTCTAAAAAATAATTTTATACTATTGACAAGAAAAACAGCATAATTTTAAACAATGAGGATACAAACTTATGTCAGGTCATTCAAAGTGGGCTAATATTAAACGGCAAAAAGCCGTCGTGGATGCTAAAAAAGGAGTCACTTACGCTAAGTTGTCAGCTGAAATTATGACAGCGGTTAAATTAGGAGGTAGCGATCCCAATATGAATATTCGTTTGCGAACTGCTATTGACAAGGCTAAGTCTGAAGGGGTTCCTAATGACAATATTCATCGAGCTATTGAAAAAGGCGTGGGAGCCTCTAGTAATAGCAATATGGAAAGTTTGATTTATGAAGGCTATGGGCCTGGTGGCGTAGCCGTTTTGGTTAAATGTTTGACCGACAATCGTAATCGGACTGCTGGAGATGTTCGTAGTTACTTTAGTAAATATGGTGGAAATTTAGGCGATACTGGTTGTGTCAGCTGGATGTTTATTGAACAAGGCGTTATTGAAATAAAAAAAACGAGCGATCTTGAAACAATTATCAATACGGCAATTGAATTGGCTGCAACAGACATCGACGATAGTAATGAAGATGTAATTTTTATTTATTGTCAAAATGATAATTTCAACAATCTCTTAAATAACCTTGAGCCAATAGCTCAAATTATTAATGCTAATATTGAAATTAAACCAACTTTAATTAAAGAAATTGAAACTTTTGACCAAGCTAAATTATTAATCAAACTAATTGACATTCTGGAAAACCATGATGATGTTAGCGAAGTTATTTCAAACTTTGACATAAATGATGAATGGCTTGATAAGTTGAGTTCTACTTAATTATTTTTTTGGGGTTTTAGTAATTATTTTTGTAACTTGTCTTACCTCTAATTTACAAGTCATACCAGCCTTGCCATCACCTTGAGCCGAAAAATTAGAATCAAAGCCTAACGTTAAAATGATTTTGCTATCTGGACTAATTGCTAATTTAGGAAATTTTGTAGCCTGAATAGCTTTAAGTGCACTTGCTTTAGCTGCTTTATTATCAGGTGTACTAGTTATTTTAGTATCAATAATTTTGCCTTCGTTATTTAAATTAACTATTGCTTGAACCATGTTTTTGCCATTAGGTGGCTGCCAATTATTGGGCACTTCATTTTTTACTACGTTTAAGTAACTGTCTATTTGTGTCTTATTAATTGAATTGGTTTCATTGGCGATAACCAAGTTGGCATTTAATAAGAGTAAGGACATTGTTAAAATCCTTGTAATTATTTGTTTTATTAACATTTAGACCTCAGCAGATTTAAGTTTTACTAATTAAAACCAATAAATTAAAAATTTAATTATTGACTTTCTTTCTTAATTATACATATTAATGTTGTATAGCCATGAACAAAAGTTTGATTTTCGGTAGGGGCTATTTCACCGTTACCGAAAAACCCAATTAGCGGGATATTTTTAAAATAATCTTTAAAGTAACTCCCATCCTGATTATAACCGTAATTATCTTTACGGCTTAAACAAGAAAATATTAAAGCGGCAGTTTGATCACTATCCAAATTATGTGTCTTGCGATAATTATTTAACTTAAATCTTAAGTCTTCGATAGCTAGAGCTGAATCATTGACATGAAATTGAATTGTTTTGCCAGTTTGTAAAAATTCGCCAACAACTAATGCACCATGATTAATTTCTAAACCAACTAATTCACGAATTAAAAAGTCGTCACTGGCAATATCGGCTTTAAATTCATTGCCTAGAATTCCAATTAGCATAGATTTCTTGGAAAGTTCACGTTCGTTTTCATTTAATGAAGTCAAAAGATCTTTGACTACAGTTAAGGCATTTTGATTATTTAATTCATATAAATAATTACGGTCAGCCTTGGTTATCACATAACTTTTGCCAATTGGTTTATAACTTCTGGCAAGGATTGTATCAATGGATAAATTACCAACTAAGGTTATCCCTAAAATCCCTTCATAAAAGACTTGGTCATTGTAAAATAAAGCAATTTCCTGAGGATCATAACCGCCACTTGGAATTCCACCGACTTTGACACAATTTGGATAAGCATAATCTAAGCCTTTAACAAGGTAATCAGCTGAGGATGAGAAAGGTTCAGGAAAAAGTAAAAATTTAGGCTTGTCTTCTGCCTTAACTTTAATTAATTCTTCCCAGGCCATTGGTGAGGCATCTTCATCGGGTAAAGCACTATCGTTCAAATGAAAAACATTTACCTGGACATCATCTAAATCAGCAATCAGAAAAGTCATCGCATCCTTGACTTCCATCCCTGAACTGACAATATCCTCAGCGCTACAACCAATAAAAAGCTTAGGTTTTAAGACAGCCATTACTTGAGAACTTAGAAATTCATAATGACTACTATAATATTTGCTGATAAAACCAATAATAATCTGTGGTTCTTTGGTAAAACTGGTTTTTATTTTATGGTTGACATTGGCAATGATTTTCTTGACATCACTTAGGCGTGCACGTGAATACTTTAGCTCAGGTTGTTCAGTTACGGCAAGGAATTTCATAAATTAAAGATTCTTTCTGGTAAGACTTAATTAATTTTAGCCTTTTTACCCCAAATAATTAATTTAAGAATAATTTTTGTGATTAATTTACGAATTAACCACCTAATTAAAATTTTATATTAAAATTTTAGTTTATAAAGAAAGTATCAACATGTAAATATTGTTGACCGTAATTAAATTAAAGGAATTTCATATATTTTGAGTACAAATATTTTTAAGGAAAATTTTAAATCCTGGTTTTTTGAAGGATCGCTTAAAAATAAAGAAGGTCTTTCGCCAGGACATCATAAAGTTCATTTGTGGATAAATACAATGTGTTTAACCGGCGTTGATCTTTTTTCCTCACTTGGCTATACCCCAGGAATAGCAGCTTTAGCGGCTGGAGCATTAGCTCCTTTAGCTACATTACTTTTAGTTGCCTTGATTTTATTTGGCGTTTTACCCGTATATTTTAAAGTTGCTAAAGCTAGCCCTAATGGCCAAGGCTCACTAGCTATGCTGGAACATCTTTTGCCAGGCTGGCAGGGTAAAGCCCTGATTTTATGCTTGCTTGGCTTTGCGGCTACAGATTTTATTATTACGATAACCTTATCGGCTGCTGATGCTACTGCTCACCTTGTCGAGAATCCACTCTTACGAGCTTATCATTTATCACCAGTATTAGTTACTTTATTATTATTGGTATTTTTAGGCGGTATCTTCCTTTTGGGATTTACTGAAGCTATATCCGTATCGGTATTATTGGTTTCTAGTTATTTATTTTTAAATCTTATTGTTGTTATTGCTGGATTTAAAGAATTATGGCAACATCCAATTTTTGTCAATACTTGGATTACTAATTTATTTACTAGTTATCCTAACCCTTTAAAAATTATTGGTTTAGCTATAATTGCCTTTCCGAAGTTAGCGCTAGGCATGTCCGGCTTTGAAACTGGGGTAGCGGTAATGCCTTTAGTTAAAGGGCTTGACAGTGATACTCCGGATAATCCAGTTGGACGAATTAAAAATACTCATAAATTATTATTAGTAGCTGCCATAATGATGAGTTTTTATTTAATTACCACTACCTTTATAACTAGCGTGTTAATACCCGCTAATGAATTTATTGAAGGTGGCAAAGCTAATGGTCGAGCTATTTCTTATTTGGCGCATCATTTATTAGGTCATGGTTTTGGCAGTTTATATGATTTTGTGACCATTTTAATTTTATGGTTTGCTGGAGCTAGCGCATTAACTGGCTTACTAAATCTCGTGCCGAGATATTTGCCAAGATATGGCATGGCACCTGAATGGGCTCGATCAATTAGACCTTTGGTGGTATTTTTTACCTTGGTTGGAGTTTTTGTAACCATAATCTTTAAGGCTAATGTAGACTTACAGGCTGGCGCCTATGCAACTGGGGTATTGGTTCTAATGACTTCAGCTGGACTAGCCGTTACTTTACTGGTCTGGCCAAAATTCAGACAGCGTTTATTCTTTGGTATCGTAACTATAATTTTGACTTACACTGCCATAAATAATATTATTCAAAGGCCAGACGGCCTTCATATTGCTACCTTTTTTATCGTTGCGATATTAATATCTTCGTTAAGTTCTCGCGCTCTAAGAGCTACTGAACTTAGAGTTCAAAGGGTAGTGCTTGATAATAACGCCCGTGAATTTATTGATGAAGCCAAAAGTGATGTTATTAGAATTGTGGCTCATCGCCCTGGCGGCACTAATTATATGCAAAAAGAAAAAGAAGTTTGTGACTTACATAATATCCCGCCAGATCATTTAATTTTTTTAGAAGTAAAATTAGGTGATGCCTCTGAATTTAGTTCCGATGTTTTTGAAGTTCAAGGTGTGCGCAAAGGCAAGTATCGCGTCTTAAGAGGTAAGTGTCAGGCTGTGCCTAATGCCATAGCGGCCTTACTGCTTCATATACGGGATATCACGGGTCAAAGGCCTCACGTATATATGGGCTGGACTGAAGGCAATCCCATTATGTATATTTTAAAATATTTATTTTTAGGTGAAGGCGAAACTGCTCCAGTAACCCGAGAAATTTTACGTGAATGTGAACACGAGCCAAAACAGAGACCTTTTGTTCACGTTGGTTAAGCGTAGTCAAAAAGCATAAACGTCTTTAAAGCTTAATTCGACCCGTCTATGATAAGATTTAAAGTTTAAGTTAGCTAAGTTAATCTTTAAAAAAGTATTTAAGGTATTTCTTTAATTACTTTTTCAATTTTATCTTTAAGATCCTGGTATTCAGTTTTAACTAAATTTTCAACGGCTTGTTTCATTATTTCTGGAGCATATTTTACGGCATTAAAATCGGCCTGGGAAACATCACTGCCATTAGGTGTATTTGATTGATATTGTTGAGCAATTATATTTATACCATTTAATTTTTTGGCTGAATTATCTGAGCTTTTAGGCTTAGGTGTAAAGTCTTCAAATTTATCCATATCTTAACCCTCATATACCTTTACTTATGTTGTTCCCATTGGTAATGAATATTAAACCATATAGCTAAATGGTTATTAACATTTCAACTGATCTATCAACGAATCCGAAGGTAGAATGGGTAGGAGATTCTGGTGTTTATTTGTTAATTGTCAAGAAGTAAAGTGTTTAAATTCCGGTCAAAAAAACAAATAAGAATATTTACTATCAGTAAAACAATAATACCACAAATACCACAAACACCAACTATCAAATCATTACCATTGCCACAAAACATATACACTAATGGCGCACTAGCGTTATAAGCTGCATGAACGATTGTACTGGCAATAACTGATTTGGCCTGAAGGCGTAAATAGCTAAAAATATTACTTAAAAGAATGCATTGAACAACAAATAAAGCCAACCCAATTTTGGGATGCTGGGGATAATTATAGCCAGCCAAAATTAATGGTGCATGCCAAATACCCCAAATAATTCCAATGATTAGATTGGCTTTAAAAAAACTGAAACTTTTTAATTCACCAAGCAGCAGACCGCGCCAGCCTAATTCTTCACCAAATGTAAAAATCGACGTAAAAAAAGTATTAATCGTTAATATGCTAAATATAGACATGCCTAAATGAAATAAACTAGTCTGTCTGTGCGAGGTAACCATTAAGCTATCTGTCAAAATATTAAAAATGGCCAATATAAATGGTAAAAACCATGCTACGGCAAACCACCTGTTTAATCTTAGATTTATGGCTAAAGGGCATTTGACGGGTTGCTTATAAATAAATTTCTGAACTATAATGGCAACAGTAGCTGGTATCAACATATAAATTAAAGCCATGGGCAAAAATAATTTAGAATTTATATTATGGCCTGAAGTAAAATAGGCTATGGCTAAACCCCAATCTAGCCCAAATGTCAAACAAAGAAAAACAAGTATTTTTTTATAATTTGTAATTATACTAATTGAAGTTACCAAAATTTTTAAAATTCACAATATCAGTAGAGTGCGCAAAAGCTCAGCAATTAATATTATATTAGACAAAATTAAAAATCTGTTGTAAAGTGGCGGCTGCAGTTTTAATATTTCTTTAATAAATCTTAAAAGGCTCCAACCCACTGGCAAATTTAAGCGTACAGCAAAATTCTAAACCAAGAAAAATTAACTAAAAAATTAAGCTTAATAAAAAAAATAAATTTTGAGGAATTAATTATTATTAAAAACACTTTACCAATTTATGACAAACATAAATGCTTAGTTTGTGATAATGCTCTTACGGTTTCAGATTGTTGACTTAGCCAGACATCTTTTAAAGAGTGATTTTCAACATTACCCATTTTTACAGTTTCTGTTCGTGCCCAATCACAGGGATAAACATTAAAGCAAGAATCAATTACGCAACTGGTAAATCCACAATAACAATTTTTTTGAATGTTATTGATATGAGTATCCGGTACTTGCGAACTATTAACCCGAAAGGGCAGTAAAATACGTGATTCTGTGTATTTATGTTGTAATTTGCTAGCTTCTTGCCAGAAATGTTGCATCTCTTTATCTTCAACTAATAACTTAGAAGCGGTATTGGTGGATAAATGTTTTACGACAACAGCTGAATAGCGAAATTGTCGAATTCTATGAAAAACTTCTGGAATCTGTAAGGCAGAATGTAAATTCCCTTTATGGACAACAGTTGAAAGTGTTAAATCAAGACCTGTTGCAATGGCTTTATCAATGGCCGCCATAACTTCTAAACCCCGGCTGCGAAAACAATCATTTTCTTTTGGTATTGGTGAATCCAAGCTTAGCGATAAAGTAAATTCAACACCTTTGTCTTTAAGACTAATTAAACCTTGTAAAATTGTATCATCTAATAATTTTAAGCCATTAGTATTAATGATTGGTCTTATTCCTGCCTTAAAACAAGTTTCAATTAATGTTAATAAATGCGGATAAAGCAAGGGTTCACCTCCAGATATAGTTATTGCCCAAACTGGAAATTTACCAAGTTCTTCAATTAGGGTAATGGCTCTAGCTAACGACCATTGGCTACCATTGAACGGAGCGGCGCTACAATATTGACATTGTAACTGGCATTTAGAGTTAATTTCTAAAAGTACTGATAAAGGACCTGATAACATAATTTTGTATTAATAACCTGTTTTGATTTAGTCA
This sequence comes from Candidatus Melainabacteria bacterium, assembly GCA_027371815.1. Lineage (GTDB taxonomy): Bacteria > Cyanobacteriota > Vampirovibrionia > Obscuribacterales > JAKAZS01 > JAKAZS01. Next base: position 15,704 of record DAHXLC010000020.1, read on the forward strand.
ATATAGTTAACCAAGGAGTTAATTGATTTGTTTAGTCAACTTTATTTTTGCCGTCTTAACTAACAACGCCACAATAACACGATTTATTACTAATTGAGCTGAATAGTATCTTGCTATTAAATAGGTTTAGGCATTCTTTAAAATATCCACAACTTTATAAACTGATTCTTCGGTTAAAGCTAAATCTTGTGAAACAGTTGCTGGAGTATTGCCAGCCATAAGTTTTTCCACCACATTAAAAGCTTGATGATCCAAACAATATACCTGACCTGATATACGATTTAACAAAAGAAAACCTAAATTATCTTCCTTACGAATTGACAGCTTTATTTCAACCTGACCATCCGGCAATTTCAGTAAACCATCAATTTTATTGTTCATAAAACTATGAGTCCGAGTTGGTTCGTAGGCTGTTTTAGCACCCAATCTAGTCGTGACTTGATCAGCCTGTATAGGTTGATAGAAGCTGTCAGTTGGGTTTTCCATAAAAAGCTCAATTTTCATCTTGTCTCCTTGTTTAAGCAAAAATAAATGCATATTTTAGAAATTTAATATATTCTCGGTAAGATTTATTGCTAAACTAGCTATTAGGATAGCTTTGTCTAGATTGATAAAATTACTTAAAAAGATTAACATAAAAAATATTGATTAGTAAAATAGTAATTATTGTTTAATTTATATTAAATCAGGCGTTGTAAATTATCCGTATTTATCTGGTTAAGCAATTTATTAAGGACATTTGTATCCAGTCTGTATTTATTTTGTCATTGTTTAAATATTTGTTTTTTTACTTCAAAATATTCCCGTTTATGGTCTCGCGTCCAGAAATTTCCAGTTTTAAGTAATTGCTTAAAATCAGTAAAATGATAATCATAAAGATAAACTTTAATTATGGTTGGCGGTTTATCAATGAAGGGGTTTTTGTCCAATAGCGCTAAAACTGGTTGATAATTTTGCATTAATGCTGAAACTAAATTCTTTAATATTGGGGATAGGTTATTTTCATCTAGGGCGATAAACCATAACTGCCAGTCAAGTCTTGGCTGGTATGGTGCAATTATTGGTGGCACACGGTTTAATGGACCAGGTTTAAATTTAAAAGTGTATTCGTAAAAATTAATACCATCGCTACTGCCTTCAATAATAATTTCTGGTCGCGTTTTAGTCATATCGGCAAATAAGCCATAGCTATTATCAATTAAAAACGGATCAATAGTATTTTCAATAATTTGGCTAAACGGCAATTCATAAACTAAATTTAAGCTATGACTTAATTTAATTAAGCCTAAGAGTAATAGGCTTAGAGGCAGACAGAACTTAAAAATAAGGCCAAGTTTATTAAGTTGAAATCCTTTATGACTGTTTAATTTACTATCTTCGGGTGATATTAATGTTGGTAATTCTGGGTTTAAATTTTGAATATTATTATGACTAGCTGTAATAAGGTTTGTTTTGGTTAGGGGCAAGTTAAGCTGAATTAACTTAAGTAATTGGTGCGGTATGATTTTAGTTAAAAATTCATCGTTTAATAAGAGAATACTTAGGCTAATTGTAAGTAAATTAAAAAACGCATAGTTACCTGTAAGCGCTATTAATAGTTGAAGAAAAATAAAGCCACCAGCAGATAAAATTCTTAGTCTTTGGTTAATAAAAATAAAAAAGGGGAAAATTAATTCTATTAACAAAACTAAGACAACCCCTAAATTTAACAGCATATGGGGCAATTGATTAAAAATATAAGCAATAGGATTAGGTAATGGTTGAGTCGCAAAATGATACCATAAGGCCTGCAATTGCATCCAGCTATTATCACCATTGGTTAATTTAACCAACCCAGAGCCAAGCATTAATTTAAACATTAAAAACCAGTACAATGGTAAGATATATGAATTTGATTTGTTAATATTGGCGTGTGGGCTTCTTAAACCAAGTCTAAAAGGATATAAGAATACTGCTAGAAAACAACTTTCTAAAAGTAAAGAATCCCATTGAAACTCAGTAAAGGGGCCACAGGCTTTACATAGACTTAAATAAAGAATATACATTAACAAAAAGACTAAGCCTCTTAAATAACCAAACATGGTTAAACAAGCTAGAACGGTACCTAAAAAACCTAAAAATATCATCGCCGTCAAATTTGGCATAAGCCAAACTAAACTTGGACAAATAAACCAATTTGACTGCATTATTTCGGTGTGAGTAAAGATTTTACTAACCGGAAACAAACCATTATCGCTAATCAAGCCAGGTAATTGAATCATTAATGACATAAAAGCAATTAAACAATTAAGCCCAAGTAATCGACCGAAAAGATTAACCGCTAGAAAATAATTATTAAATTTATTTAACAATTGTAGTTTTGACCAAATTTTGTATTGACAAAGATATGATTTAGAATTATTCTAATTATAGAATAGTTTTAATTTACTTTTCTAATTTAATTTTAAACTATTTACTGGAAATAAGAAAACCTTCATTGCATTATCTGAATAGCTAAATATAATTTACGATTAAATTGTCTTAACACATTTAATATAATTTTTTCCCTTTAATTATAACGGTCATTAATCTTGAGCTGAAAATTACAATATATTATGAATAATTTTGATCTTAATAAATACTTTCTTGAACACAATTTAAAGCCAACCCCACAAAGGCTTACAATAGCTGAATATCTGTTAAATACTACTAGTCACCCAACTGCTGAAGAGATTTACCAGGCCGTGGCTAAAAAATTACCAATGCCAATATCCCTGGCTACTGTCTATAATAGTCTTGATATTTTAGTTAAAGTGGGAATTATCAAAGAAGTCTTTACTGAGCCAAATAAAGTTCGCTATGATAAAAATATTACTAATCATCATCATTTTGTTAATATGCAAACCGGTGAAATTATTGATGTTGAACCGTATGAATTATTATCAGAACAGTTAGTGGAAAATTATCTCTTAAAAAACCCTAAGCAGAAATTTAAAATTAGTAATTACCATATAACCTTTTATGGTGAATTAGTGGAATAGCTATCAAACCGTTATAATTCCAAACCGCATTGAAATAGGTATTTTGAGATAGTTTAACCTCAAGTTGAAACCCATTGTCAGCAAGTATTTTATTAATTAACCGGGACAAAATTTTTTACCTAATCATTTAGAATAATTCTAATTTAATAACTATTATAAGGAGTGTGTAAATATGAAAAATATAAATAATGTTAAAAATTCAAAGACTTTTCAAAACCTTGAAACTGCTTTTGCTGGAGAAGCTATGGCTAACCGTAAATATCTTTACTTTGCTAAATTGGCTCGTGAATTTGGCAATAACGAAGTGGCTAAAATATTTGAAGACACAGCTAATCAAGAGACTGGACATGCCTTTGCGCATCTGGAATTACTTTATCCGAAAAATCAAATGTCCGTTGGTAAACTTTTAGAAATAGCCCGTGATGGTGAGTTGTATGAATGTAATGAAATGTACCCTGATTTTGAAGCCAGTGCCCGTCAAGAAGGTGAATTAGAAGCTTTACAAGAATTTCAAGGTCAAAGTCAAGAATCTAGACTGCATGCTGAATTGTTTCGTAAGGCCGCTAAGCGTTTTGCGGTACTGAAAAAAGTCGAAAAAATGCATGCCCAGAAATATCAGATTGCCTTAAATTCATTATTTTAATAAAAATTAAATTTGTTTAAGTAAATAACCAGGTTAAAACTTATGACTTGATTGAGCTTTAACGAGAATTAATGCTTTATACTTTTAAGAATGAACGAAATTGCTGTAATTATTCCTGCTTATAATGAAGAATTAAGGTTATTGCCAACCTTAATTGATGTTCATGCTTTTTTAACCAAAACGGTTTCAAGTTTTGAAATTATCGTGGTTAATGATGGTAGCAGTGATAACACGGCTAATTTAGTTAAGGAATTTGTTCAAACACATATAAATGTAAGCTTAATTGATAATCAGAAGAATTCAGGTAAAGGGTTTGCGATAAGACAGGGAGTCTTAAAAGCTGAATCCGATTTGATCTTAATTGATGATGCTGATGGCAGTTCACCAATAACTGAGCTGCCTAAGCTTTTAGCCTCGCTTAAAAAGGGCAATGATATTGCTATTGGATCGAGAGCTAAACCTGATACTAGTCGATATGTTGAAGCCTTAACTTATCGCAAAGTTATTGGCCGGATTTATAGCTTAATTATAAATTCATTGCTCTTACCAGGTTTTTATGACACACAATGTGGTTTTAAACTATATAAACAAGAGGTTGCTAAACAGATATTCTCTTTTAGTACCATTAATGGTTATTCCTTTGATATTGAAACTTTATTCTTAGCTAAACAACTTAAATACCAAATCGATGAAATCGCGATAAATTGGCATAATGTTGAAGGTTCAAAAGTTAATATAATTACTGACTCTTTAAAAATGCTTTTTGAAACTATAAAAATTAAGTTGAAATATCAATGTGGCAGTTATAAATTAAAGGGGATAATTAAATAAGCATGTATAAAAAATTATCAGCTATGCCCAGTTTTGGTGATATTTTATTTGTCATGATTTTTTTACTTTTGTTAATCACGATACCAACATTTATATTTAGTGATGGCTCGACAGGATGGCATTTGGCTTGTGGTGACTATATACTCAATTATGGACAAATCCCCACTAAAGATTTTTTTTCTTACACTATGGAAGGCAAAAATTGGATCCCTTATGAATGGTTATCTGACTTGATAATGGCTAGTCTGGTTAAAATTGGTGGATTGAATTTACTAGCAGTTTTTATTAGCACAATTATTTCGGGTTTGTTTTTATTACTTTATAATCAACTTAGGAAATCTGGTTGTCACATTTTTTTAAGTGTAATTTTTATTACGATTGGTGCTTTGGCCTCATCCATACATTGGTTGGCACGACCACATATTTTTAGTTACATCTGTATTTTTATCTTAATAACAGTTTTAGAAAAATTTTATGCTGGTGCAATGACTTTAAAAAAAATGCTGATAATTATCCTACCAGTTATGATTTTCTATACCAATTGTCATCCAAGTTTTCTGTTAGGCTTAGGGTTAATACTGATTTATGCACTATCTGCATTATTGCTTGGTTTAATTAATGCTCAAGCTGTTAGCCGTCTAAAATTACTTAATTTAGCCTTTGGTTTTGGTGTTTCAGGTTTTGTTGCTTTTTTAATGACGTTTATAAATCCTTATGGCCTTAAACTATATTATTACATTTTTCATTATCTTAAAGGTTCGAAAATTTTAGCTGCAACCGAAGAATATGGTTCTCCAGAATTTCATGGACAATTATCATCTAGCTGTATTCAAATTATCTTGGTGTTTTGGTTAATTGGTTTATGTTTAAGCTTAAAAAAAATATCTTTGCCAAAATTTATTGTAACCATGTTATTTTTTAATTTAATGTTAACCAGTATCAGATTTATTCCCTTATTTGTTATTTGCTGTTTGCCTGATTTGGGAATTCTCTATAGCAATTTTACCTTCGGCTTTATTGAGCAAAATTTAAATAATTTGTATTTAAAATTCAGGAATTATTTAATAACGTTAGATGTAAGTATTAGTGAAATTGAGCAAATTTGTCGAATGCACATTTTACCAATACTACTAATTATTAGTTTTAGTGTAATTGCGCTATTTAATCTTAAATTTAAGGATAAACCAATATTGGAATGTCATTTTAATGATAAAACTATGCCCACTAAAACCTTAGACTATATTGTTAACAATCATTTGCCGGCTAATCAAGGCTTTACTTATGACAATTGGGGTGGTTATATTTATTATAAAACGCATTTAAAACTGTTTATTGATGACAGGGCAGATTTTTATGGTGAAAAACATTATTTTCAATATGCCCATATTAGTTTAGTTACAAAATCCTGGGCTAATGATCTTGCAAAATTAAAGATAAGTTGGGTTCTATTTCCCAAAAATGCTAAACTTACAGAATTTTTGAGTATTGATCCTAATTGGACTTTGGCTTGTAAAGATGACGCTGGCGATTTATATATAAGAAAATAAAGATTAATTTTTTTATAATTTAATCTTTACTGGGATAATTTTGGGCATGATCTAAATATATAGTTATTAATAAAATTTTCAAATATAAGATTATGAACCTGAAATTGTTTTTATGTATTACCTTAGCTTTTTATTTATATCCATTACCGACTTTAGCTAAAGATAATATTTTTACTAATACGCATATTCCGGAATATATTACGCCTAATGGCATTAGTTTAGCTACGGCTAACAGCCGCAGTAATTATGGCAATCGTTTTTGGCAAAATTACGCTTTAACTGTTCCCGATTTAGCCAAAGCTCAAATTGATGATATTAATAAAATTAATAAAGATTTTCGAAAACTTAGCCTACCTGATCAAGAAAGAATAAATGGATTAAGAAAAGAAATTACGGCAATGGAAACGAATAAAATTAGTAATGATAATTTAACTAATCCAATAAATGCTTTACATGCACAAATTAAGTTGTTAAATGATCATATTAAAGCTCAAGATGAAATTGGTGATCTTAAAGTGTATGCTGTATTAACTCTAAAACAAATTGAATCTTTAGAGGCAATTCGCAATGGCACTTATATTCCAGCATCAACAGAATTAAAATTTAATGAATGCAAAGACTAAATAAACAAAATTAGCACAAAATAACCTAAGTAAAAGAAATGTTGTCATTTTAAAAATCAATAGACTATGAAAACAACTAATCACCATGAATACTTAATTCAACATTTACTAAGAAGAGCTGGTTTTGGCTATAACCAAAATGACTTGGATTTTTTTCAAAATTTAGGCTATGGTCAAAGTGTTGATTACCTTTTATATCCTGAGCCACATAACGATAATGATTTAAACAATATTTTAAGCAAAGAGAATTTTGATTTTACTAATATTGAAAATGTGAAACAGTGGTGGTTAATGAAAATGGCTTTTACTAAAAATCCCTTGCAAGAAAAAATAACTTTATTCTGGCACGGCCATTTTGCTACATCAAATGCTAAAGTCAATCAAACGCCATTAATGTATTTTCAAAATCAAACCTTTAGAAATAAAGGACTAAGCCATTTTAAAGATCTGTTACAGGCTATGGTATATGATCCTGCGATGATTCGCTGGCTTGATAATCAAGAAAATAATAAAGGCCAGCCTAATGAAAATTTTAGTCGTGAAGTCATGGAATTATTTACACTTGGTATTGGTCATTATACCGAAGAAGATGTCAAACAAGGCGCCCGAGCTTTTACGGGCTATCATAGTCGTGGCATAACATTTTATTTTGACAAGAACCAACATGATTATGGTGAAAAGATCTATCTTGAACAAACCGGTAAATTTAATGGTAATGATATCGTTAAGATTTTAGCCAATCAACCTCAATGTGCTAATTTTATTGCTTACAAATTGTGTAAGTTTTTTGCTAGTGATAAACCTAGCACTAGCCTTGTTAATGATTTGGCACTTACTTATAAAAATAACAACGGCAATATTAAAACTATGCTTTATACCTTGTTTAATCATGATGAATTTAAGTCTCCAGTCTGTTATCGAAACAAAATTAAAAGCCCAGTTGAATATGCTATTGGTACTTTAAAATCATTAGAGAAGAAAAAAATAACTAGTGATTTACCCAAATACCTAGCTTCAATGGGTCAGGATCTGTTTTATCCACCAAGTGTGAAAGGTTGGGATGGTGGTACGGCATGGATTGCTTCAGATACCTTATTGGCTCGTTATAATTTTGCTAATCATATTATTCAAAATAAAATGGACAATTCAGAAAATGATTACATTCTTCCAACTAGCCTCATTAAAAAATACAATTTAAATACTAGTAATGATTTAATAAGTTATTTCTCGGAATTGTTTATTGATAATGATATGAACCAGGATATATATCAAAGTTTCCATAATTATTTAAATGATAATGACAAGAATAATGACATCATCAATTTTTCATCTTGGGATGATTTAAAATTAGATGCTAAACTTAGAGGAATTATTCATTTGTTTTTGACTTCACCAATGTATAATATTGCATAAATATAAGGAATTAATATGAAAATATCACGAAGAAATATTTTAAGAGCTGGGTTTGGTTTATCCTTAGCTTTATTAGATTCAACACAAATATTAAATGTTTTAGCTAAACCCAAGGCTAATAAAACAAGAAATATATTATTGGTTATCCAGTTATTAGGTGGCAATGATGGCTTAAATACCATTATTCCTTATGGTGATGGTAAATATTATGATTTAAGGCCTCGAATAGGTATTAGACAGAATGAAGTAATTCAAATAAATAATCAAATTGGCTTTCATCCAAGCCTTGATAAATTCGCTAAATTATATCAGGATAAACAATTGGCAATTATCCAGGGTGTTGGTTATCCTAAGCCAAATCTTTCGCATTTTCGCTCTTTGGAAATTTGGCAGACAGCTTACCCTAATAGTATAGCATCAACTGGTTGGCTAGGACGATACATTGATGAAACTGCTTCAAATGATAATTTGTTTCCGGGCATAAATTTAGATTTGGCTTTACCCAAAAGTCTAAGTGCCAACAAAATTATTGTTCCTTCAATTGCAAATTTTCCGGATTTCAAATTCAATGTAGATAGCCATTTCCTAAATGATGAACAATGCCAAGTTCAGGCATTTAAATCAGTTTATAAAAATTTTCACACCAAAAATATGGATTTAAATTCAATTAAACAGACTGGTATTAGTGCACTTGAATCAACTTTTAAAATTCCTGATATGGTGGCAAATTATAAAACACTGACTACTTATCCGAATAATGAATTTGCCAATAAATTAAAATATATTGCTTGTTTAGTTGCCAATAATTGTGAATCTAGCATCTATAACTTATCTTTATCGGGATTTGATACACATGTAAATCAGGCTTATCAACAAGCCAATTTGCTTAAAAATTTAAGTGATTCTTTATATGCTTTTCACCAGGATCTCGAAGTCCATAAGGTAAGCGATAATGTGATGACTTTGATATTTTCTGAATTTGGTCGTCGTCCCAGTCAAAATGATGGTCAAGGTACAGATCATGGAACTAGTCAGCCAGTTATGATTATAGGATCAAAAATCAAAGGCAATTTATATGGTCAATATCCAAGTTTAAGTAGTTTAGACAGCGGTAATTTAAAACACGATCTTGATTTTCGTAGTATTTATGCAACGATCCTTGATAAATGGTTAAATGCTGATAGTCAAGCCATACTTGGCAGTAATTATGAGATTTTACCCTTTGTCTAATAAGCTTATTTTTTTACTTTTATTCAGAAAACTTATATGAATCTAGTAATTATAATTATTTTAAATATATATTTTCAAAATCAAAACAAGGTTTTTGCGCAACCTGTTTTGAACAATTTGACTTTTGTAAAGACGACAAATTCAGTAAAAATAGTACCTAATTATCGAATGAATTCAAATGAAATTATTTTAGCTCAAAATAATAACTCGGAATATAGTAAATTAAATAACATGCTTGATAAGTTCGAAGATAGTACAAAAGGTCAAACGAATTATCCTAACAATTATTCAAATTCATATCCAAAGTCAAATTTAAATCCTAATTCAAGTCTTAATCCTAATGCAAATGCTAATAACTATCCCTATAACTATCCAGTAAATAACACCTATTCTCCTAGTGCTACCACTAATTCGTCATATGGTGTTAATCCATATGCCAGAGCTAATTTATTAAAAATGTTTTTGGGTAATGGTCAAAATCAAATTACTGGCTCTGATAATAATGGCAGTCTTGATAATACAGCTAGTCTTAATAGCCAAAATGCTGATGTGACGACAAGGAATTATTGGCTTAAAGCTAGAAACTATGAAGAACAGGCTCGTAATGCCTGTGACCGGGCTAGTAACGGCAGTGATAAATCATATCGTCAAAGTGCAGCCGATGAAGCTGAACAAGATGCGCAAAATTCCCGATATGCTAGCGATCAAGCTTATAGTTACAGTCAAAGTGGTAGCGAAGTTGGTCGCAATTATGCCACTAGAGCTCGGGCTGATGCCAATCGAGCGCGTGAGTTTGCCAGTCGAGCCCGCAGTAATGCTAATGGAGGTGGCTGGTAACTTGTAAATTTTAAACAGCAAAATTATGAAATTGAATCTTGTATTTAGTATAAATAAATTAATCTGCTATTTTATTCCCATAACATAATGAAAAGGATTCCTGCAATGAAAATTTTTCTCTTATTGATTTTTATAAATGTCACTTTTACAGTTGCGGTTTTGGCTCAATCCGATAATGGCGCTACTACCTTTCAGCAAAAGTGTGCGGCCTGTCATAGTATTGGTTCTGGACCTAAAGTTGGTCCAGATTTAGTCGTAGTAAAAAATTGGGATAAAGCTAGTTTGGAGAAAAATATTATCCGGATGCAAAGTAAAGCTGGTACTTTAAGTCAAAGTGAAATCAATGGTTTGATTCAATATCTGCAAGCAAGCAGTTCAAACGTGCCTAATTCAAAAAATCCTAATAACGGAATAACTTTACCAGGTAATGCCAGTATGCCTGGTGCTGGTCTCTATTCAGGATCCTTACCCTTTAAAAATGGAGGTCCTGCCTGCATGACTTGTCACAGTATGAATGGTGGTGGTGAAGCACCTCCATTATATAAAATAGCCCGCAAAGGTTATAAATGTGCTTATAGTACTTTTCTGATTTATCCGCATAATCGTGCCATGGCAAATGCTTACGGCAATAATCCAATTACACCAAATGAAGCTAGACAAATTGGGGCTTATTTGAATTCAATTCAACCTAATTCGTTTACCCAATTTTATCAAGGTAATGGTCACGGTCATGGATTTTTCTCGCGCTTTGGCGGTGGGGATGATGGTGGTGGCTCAGATGATGATTAATTGTTTGGCAATATTTTATTTATGCGTAGGAAACTTTTAAAATGAATCATTTATACCCTAAAGATCTAGCTGCCTTTATTTTTAAAAACTGGGACAAACAGCAAAATGAAATGAGTCATAGTGATTTATTTGATAAGATCGAATTGCCATCACTTGAATCAGTTGAAAATATTTTATCTACTTGTTATCAATCTAGCTTATTAAGGCATGAAGGAACAGCTCTGACCTTTCGAGTTATTATTGCCGAACCCGATATCTTTCCACCGGAAGGCGGGCCGCCCAATGGCTTACATAAACTGGAATTTACTGAATACTTGCCTTTTAGCGATCATGAAATTCGCAAATTGTCTTCAGCCGCAAGTTTTCCGCGAGCATTAATTGGTGTGAGAATTGATAGTGAACAGGGACCTGAAATCTGGGGTATCATTCAAACTGGCCCAAGATGGTTACATTCATTACATGGAGGTAGAGCTAGCGCTCCACCCCTACCCAATGCTTTGGTTATAAGTGTGACTAATCCAGGTCATCTGGAGGTTAGCAAGGGCAATTATACGTTAGGCTTATTAAGTGAAGGAAAAGTTTTTGGTTCATCGCTAAATGTTTTTCAGTCCAAATGGCTTGAAGAAAATTTTGAGGAGATAAGGCAAGAAAGACTGGATATTCATGAAGAAGCCAAGCGACAAGC
>DAHXLC010000025.1 GCA_027371815.1 Candidatus Melainabacteria bacterium
ACTCGCGCTATTACTTTTCTAACCAGCCCAGTGTTAGAACTAAAGCGAATGAAAGAGCTGAAAGAATTAATGATGATGAAATTAATGAAGAAATTCTCAAACGTATCAATCGATTTCCAAGCCAAATATTGTTTTACTGAGTTTTTGGCAATATCTAAATTTGTCTTATCTGGTGCCACAAAAACTAGAGAATTTTGATATATTCTTGGACTATTTCCACGATAATTTAAAATTTTTGAACATTCAATTATAGCTTCAGAATCATTTAAATTTTTTAAATGTGTAGCGTTAGAGCCCAAAATTACTAATTTAATTTCTCGATTATCTGGTACATCTATACTTTGTGGTGCGATATGCACTGAAGCAAAATCACCATTAAAGTTATTTTTAATACGTTTGAGAATTTCTTCATTAATTTCATCATCATTAATTCTTTCAGCTCTTTCATTCGCTTTAGTTCTAACACTGGGCTGGTTAGAAAAGTAATAGCGCGAGTTTTCCATATATAAATACGACGCCTTATCAGATAGCGATCTTAAGGCATCACCAAAAACTACCGGCTTTTCACCTGGCTGGGTAGAACCAAGTTTAATATATTTATCTTCTAAGCCTTTTTGTGCCTTGTTAGCTGTTGGCGCTGAACCTAAAAACAAAGTTCTTGTAACACGGCGTGTGGCGTTTAAGCTACCGTAATTTGGGTTTGCCTTATCTTGATTAAAGGCTAGCGAATTTTCACCATCAACCTCTGAGTGAATGACTGAAGACCAGGCATCGTCTAAATATCTTACTAGCTCTGTTTGAATATCATTTTCAGCTAGTGGTAAAAACCCTGGCATAATCATTAAGTTTTTATCGCCTTTAGTCCACAAGGTATAAATTACCGATGCCATTAGCCGGAGCACACCACGAGTACGCTGAAATTTATCCAGACTCGACCAAGTATTAAATAACTGATCAAATAATTCTGGATGTATTGGATAAGCAAGTTTTAAACGTCTTTCGTAATCTGCTTCTTTACAATGGAGAGGAAAATCAGCCGAATTGTCACGATAAAAGCGTGAGAAAGCATTACAAACGGCATCACGTTCACTGGCAAGTTTTTCCTCTGCAATTGGTTTAAATAACCGCCTTCTTACAATTTCAAAGCTTTCATCAGGTGTAGCTGGTTTCCAAGCAAATTCCATGCGGCTAAACACATTTTGCAGTCTGTCGCAAGCACTTTTGCCAAGCGTACCACCATATTCAATATCTGAAGCCGGGATACTTGCCACCAACAAACACCCTGGCGTTGCTTTTACTGCTTCGGATAAAGATTGAGCAAAGGTAATATTTGTATCAAATGTACCAGCCGGTATAAAAACATTAACGTTATCAGATAATTGACGAATGAAAGCAACCCATTCATAAATTAAAATAAGGCAAGGAGAAGCCAGCTGCAATAACTTTACCAGATCATCAGAACCTGGGCTAGTGCTAGTTTTGTCACATTGCGCAATTAAATTGTAACCTTCTAACCCAAGCAATTGGTAGGCTAATTCGCCCCATAAAGTATTAACAATAGTACCATCGGATTTTGTTTCGGGCTTACCTGGTGATATTGCAGTGCCTACTAAAACAGCTCTATTAGCTTTTTTTGGTGATAAGCCATTAGCTAATTGAATTATTTCTTCAATGCCTTTATTATTACTAAAATCATTACCACTAAATAAATGATACAATGCCAACATTGAATGTGTTTTACCGCCACCAAAATTTGTATGTAATTCAATAACAGGTTCACCAATGTCTGATTTATTTATTCTTTTTAAAGCACAAATTAATAAGTCTTTAAGCCCTTGGGTAAAAAAAGTTCGATTAAAAAATTGGTAAGGGTCTTTATACTCAT
>DAHXLC010000031.1 GCA_027371815.1 Candidatus Melainabacteria bacterium
GCCTTTTTATCAGTTAACTTGGTATCTTTATCATTGCTGTCGTTATCCGCCTTTTTATCAGTTAACTTGGTATCTTTATCATTGCTGTCGTTATCCGCCTTTTTATCAGTTAACTTGGTATCTTTATCATTGCTGTCGTTATCCGCCTTTTTATCAGTTAACTTGGTATCTTTATCATCGCTGTCGTTATCCGCCTTCTTATCAGTTAACTTGGTATCTTTATCATTGCTGTCGTCTTTATTATCAGTCTTGGTCTCGACTGATTTGGTATCATTGGAATTATCAATCTCTTTGCTGTCATCTTGGGGTGCGGGCGTTTTGGTTCCCCGGCCTTTCTTATCAGTTTTAGCTGTTTTAGTTTTACTTAATTTATGCACGTTTGATTCGGATTTTTCGGAATCATTTTTTATGACTTGGCTAATAAGTTTATAAGTTTTACCCCCATCACTAGAAGTTCTTAGGGCTAAAAGCAAGTTGTCATTGTCTATATCATGGCCAATTGCCGTTATTGGCATTTTTTTACTGAGCATTTGATTTACCGTTAAAGATACGCTTGTAAAATAAGGCATATGATTGGAGTTTAATAAATCAATAATAACTCTTCCTATAATGTTAACAGGTTCGTTAAATGTTAATTTATATTGAAAATAGCGGTTATCTTGATTGTTTATGGTGAAGTAATCATTAGTATTATTAAGTATAGTCTGGGCAAATGGTGACCAGGTATTATTTGGTGTTGAAGAATTACCAGTACGAGTTTCAAGTTTAAATGATTGATTGAAATTGGTATCGTTCAGTAGTAATTTGTTAAATAGATTAATTCTTAGCCATTTTGAATTATCACCCGCATCAAAGATTGGTGATATATAATCGTTAACACTACTATTCTTGTTTGCAATTTTTTCGATCATCGCACCATTACGACATAACATAAAAACATCACCGCTGTTGTTTTTACAAGCTGCAATAACGGCATCCGTATGAGTATGTTTAATGGGAATAAAATATGGGCGGTTAAGGATTTCATCATTGCTAATCATCGTAATATCACCTTCAGCATCTCCAGCAAGTATACGTGAATCAGTATTAAATAAAGTATAAAAGGCCTGACTGTCACCAATTGGTGCCAGCTGACCATCTTTGTCTATTTTAATTAATTGTCCTTTATCGTAAGTACTTAGATAAATATTTTCTTCTTTATCTTTAGCGATACCAGTTATGGTTGAGTTCTGACTTTGATAGATGGTTTTTAACTTAAAATCATTGTCAAGTTTATAGAGAATTCCTAATTGACTGGTACCAACGTAGATACTCTTATCAAAATCAAAGTAATTAATTGTTGTAACATGATTACTATCTGTTGCTATTGATTTGAGTGCATCCGTTTTAGCTTTTAAATTCAATCTATATAATATACCTGGGTTAGAAACACCAATGTATAAATTGTCATCAGGTGTATAAGTTAAACAATTAATAATTGATTCTTTTAATCGGATAATTTCTTTATATTGGAATTTATCCGGTTGATTAGCACTAAAGAGTTGATTAAAACAGACAATTTTCCCAGCCGGACAAAGAGCTACATACAAATTTCCCTGGCGATTAATACACAGTGAGGTAATTAAGCCTTCTTTGAATTTTGTAATTAGTTGATTTTGATTGGTTTGTAAATTTAACTGGTATAATTCGTTGCCGCTGGCAATAAATAAAAAATTGTTGTATTCAGCTATAGCTGTTGGTTTTGAATATGGTGCTAAACTGGGTAAATCAATTTGGGTGGTAGCTGGAATTACTCTAAGCCTGCCTAAACTGTCAACCGTAGTATTGTTAAAAGTCCCTTCGTTAAAAGTTGCATAAGTGCCTTGGATATATTGCTTTAATAGTCGATTATGAGGGTAGATCGAAGCATTAACTTCAGCTATAGCAGCTTGAATTGTGCTTTCTGTTTTTTTAGCTTCTTTGGCTTTGTCTTTATCGGCATTGTTTTTGCTTTCATCAGTATTTGTTAAAGAAGCTAAAATCTTAATACTAGAATTAAGTGTTGATGAACCAAGAATCTTATTGACTTCACTCGTAGAATAAGTAGATTGAGGAGGTTCCTGCGACTTAACAATATCTGGGAATAAATTTAAATTTTGAGTTAAGTATTTATTGGGATTAACAACTTTTACGCTTATGATATGATTACCCTGCAAAATGTAGGGTTCTTCAGCCTTAGCTTGAAGTTTGCTTTTTGAAACAAAAACCCCTTTAGAGTCAGTATTCGAAAAATACATAGAAAACCAAGTAGGTGGCGGATTCTCGAATAAGAAGTCGTTGATTTCAACAACTGGCCGTGGTAAAGCAATTACACCTGACAGGTAGTTATATTCATGATTAATAAATAGTTTTTTCAACAAATCATTCATATTTTGAGCTGGTGGTTCTTTGATTTCAAATTTACTTTCCAGAGCTTTAATACCTATGCCGTTACTAATTCCAATCAGTAAATCACCATCGGGAATATTTTGCGGAATTTTAAAATTAAGCTTTTGGATAAATTTTTCACCGAGGAAGGGTTTTATGACACATTTTACATTTAACTCAGCTCCTGGCGCAATTTCATTTTTATCTAGGTAGACTTCTTCAATTTGAGCTGTTTTACGTGCATCACAAATAGTAATGGTTAAATCTACGGAGTCCAGTGTGGTAAGTTCAAAATCATTGACATAAATTTTAGTTGCGATTTTTTCAACAAAGGCTCCAATCGGATCGCTAAGTACATTTAGCTTTGAGCCTGAAGTTAAAACAGCATGTTCAGGTACATTGCTGGCAAAACTAGCCGATTTGCTAAATTTACCATATTTGGCAATATTAAAATCACTATTTATTGTAGCTACATATGCTTTATTGCTTTGATGGGTTGAGTCAATAGCCGACATTACACTTGCCGCTAGTAGTGAAGGTGTCAGATGAGGGTGATTTACAATATTAACATTAAAATTCTTGACCAAGTTTCTGGCTTCATCAACAACTTTAATATGGGTTTTAACCATTTTCGGCTGGTGATTTAAACTGCCACCAACTGACCAGGGGCGATCTGCCAAAATCGCACCAATTACATCAACCGGTGACGCTATTTTAACCGATGCTATTAGATTAGAAACAACGGTGTGAATAAAGCTAGTAGCCATTGGAAAATCAACCGTTCCAGCAGACAAAAAGGGGTGGCCAAAAGCTACTACTTGACCTTTAAGTGCAGTGGTAACTGTTCCGGTAGCTGCTGAACTAAAATCACCGGTAGTCAATAAAACTGAAATTGAACTTCCCGGTAATGGTAGTTTATTTTGAGCAATGGTTTCATTGCTAGCCAGAGACATTGATTTTTCCTGGCTTTGACCAAGTTGAGGATCCATTGCTCCACCAATGCCACTAGCTAAATCAATACCATAATGTTTAAAAACGTTGCTTAAATATTCCTGGGCTCGTGCGGAATAACCTACCGTAGCAATAGGTGACAATAAAGATACGGTTTTAGCTTTATCATAAATTTGCGATATTTTCTTATTGTCATAATCACTATTGTTGTCATTGGTTTTTGAAATAGGGATATTTAAACTCATATTTTTGGGTTCAATAATGGCATCTAACATATCTTTGATTGGTGTAACCCCTACAACTGGTTCAGTTGAAAAATCGAATCCAAATGATACCGCGCCAATTAATTTCCCTTCAATATAAACAGGGGAGCCTGACATTCCCCGAATTAAATTGTTTTTATTTATATCGGCTCCCGACAATCTAACCAAAATTGCATCTGAGCCATTAAAAAAGTTTTTCAGTACACCAATAACTGTTACCGGAAATTGTTTTATTTTGTACCCCTGAAAAACGGTTAAACCATATCCAGTCTGACCAGCTTTGATTTTACTTACATCTAAGTTAGGAATTTCTGCAAGCCATTCTTTTAATTCTTTAGAATTATAATTATTAGCATCTGAAATTTGTGGATAAAATATTAGATTTATAATTAATAATAAAAGTCCAAGGAATAACTTATGCTGTTGATTTATTGATACCACTTATTGCCTGCTTATTAAAATGTCCCGAATCGTAAATAAAAATCATTTATATACAATATAGTATATATTTTGCTGGTTTGAATTTTTGATTTATAAAACTTGATAAATTTGATTTAATAATATATCATTATTATTCTAAAATATAATTAACCTAGTTTTTCTAATTATTTTTTGCATTCGGCATACATAAATACAAATTTTACAGACTAATTTTTTTGAGTAACCATTATTATGAAATCAACCACTTTATTTATTTTACTGATGACAATTTGTCTAAATTTAATTCCAGTCTTAGCTCAACCAATTCAAGGCGGTATTCAAGAAAACCAGGCTAACGCAGTTCAGCCAAATTATGATTCACAATCAACTTTTCAAGGCAATGCTAATATGCAACCTTTACAAGGTAATGCTAATATGCAGCCTTTACAAGGCAATGTTAGCGTCAATTTACCCCCACAGTTTTTAGGGCAATGGTTAGTTCAGTCACAAAGAATTAAAGTTGAAGCCCAACCTCAATTTCAGGCTGGAGCTAACAATGCCTTTGCCGTTAAACCACCTACAGCTATTTGGAATATTACCGGATCTCAAGCAACTGGTTATCAATTTTCTTCCAACACAGGTGTTAATTGCCCTATTATTGTTGACAAGGCTACCCAGAACACAGCTTATATAAGATATCAGCATCCGATTAACAACACTATGGCTCAAGAAGCCGTAGTGTTAAATATTAATGCTACGGGTAATCAATTTGATGGTCTTGAGCGAATATCGATTATTAAACAAGGAATAAGTGAGCCCAGAGCTAAAGTAACCTATCAATTATTTGGCTCACGCAAATAAAATTAATGATATTGGCAAATTAAGTTAAAGCACTCATTAATTAATATATAATTTAACCGTAATGTTATTAATTTTTGAGGAAAAATAAATGAGAAAACCAACATTGTCAATTAATGCTTTTACAAATGCTGATTTTAACGTTGCACCGAATATATTACTTGTCATTATTTCAATGTTTTTGGTCTTATTTGCTGGTCAAACACAAGGACAGGCTTCACCGAATCAATCTAAACTCTTAATTGCAAAGAAGGTAAAAATGAAAGAAATCAATCCTATTGTTATTGTTGAAACTAATAAAGGTAATTTTAGTCTAGAAATTTTCCAGGATAAAGCTCCTATCACGAGCAACAATTTTCTTGACTTGGTTAATAAAGGTTTTTATAATGGCTTGACTTTTCATCGTTTTGAACCAGGTTTTTGTATTCAAGGTGGAGATCCAATCGGAAATGGTACGGGCAATTATGTTGATCCTACAACCAAACAAGCGCGCTATATAAATTTAGAAGTACGCCCTGATTTAAAACATAGTTCGGCTGGGGTTTTAGCTATGGCCAGAGCCAATGATCCTAATTCGGCCAGTTGTCAGTTCTATATAACCCTTGGACCTGCATCATTTCTTGATATGCAATATGCGGTATTTGGTAAAGTTGTTAATGGTTTAAATGTTGTTCAGGAATTACGCAAAGGTGACGTAATGAAAAAGGTCTATGTCAACGTTGAGAAAGCTAAACACTAAAAGCTAGGCTGAATCCATTAGTTTTAGCCCCAGGAGCATTGTAAGAATTTAATAGGTTAAGGCTAATATTATAATTTAATAAATCGTCCTGATGTAATTGCTCCACCAGTGGCACCTACTGCAATACCTAACCCAAAAAGCATTAGATAAATTGGTGTTAGGCCAAATTCGAGATTATTAGTCAGGCTTGGGGCTAAATAAGCCAGTTGAAGTTTTACATATTTTTCGCAATTAAGATTAACAATGGCAATTAGACCTGAAGCAATTAAAGCGCTAGAAGTTCCGTACAGAATCCCTTGTAGAATAAATGGTCCTTTAATATAAAAATGACTTACGCCCATTAAACTTAATATTTCAATTTCGCGCTGTTTAGACTGGATAACTAGTTGAATGGTATTGCCAATTACAATAAGCGTAGCTGCACTCATAGCTAACATTACAAACAGTCCACCGATTTCCACAAAACGCCGAATTTGATTAATTATCCGGGCAACTTTTAAAGGGTATCGTACATTTTCAACTTCCTGCATAGCTTTAATAATTGGGGCTAGCTGTTCTACATAAGTTGGGCTTTTAAGTTTAATATGTAAAGTGTTGGGCAAAGGATTGTCAACATAAGCTACACTAAAAGACTTACGCATTTTTTGCCAGGCTTCTTCCTTAGGAATAACTAAAACCTGTTCTACTCCTTTCATTGCGCCAATTTTTTGGGCTTCAGGATATGGCTTGCATGAATCTTTTAAATAAACGGAAATTTCTAATTGTGAGCCCCAGGAATTAACTAAAGTTTTTAAAGTTAAGGTTACTTGCATAATGAAGCCAAATAGAATTAAGGCTGTAGCTAAAATACTGATTACAAACCAGTTCGACCAGCCACTTTGTTTTAAACCAATTAAACTTTCTACAACTACCCGATAAATTATCCGAAAAATACGCATATTAACTGTTTCCCTTTAATTCATATACGCCACTATCCACATCAGCAACAATTTGTCCAGCGTGTAAAGCAATAACCCGTTTTCTTAAAGCATTGACAATAGGTTCATCGTGGGTAGCAATTAAAACAGTGGTTCCTCTTTGAGATATTTCGGCTAACAATTGAACAATTTCTAAAGAAGTAGCTGGATCAAGGTTCCCTGTTGGTTCATCGGCTAACAGAACCGGTGGTCCATTTACGATAGCTCGGGCAATACCAACGCGTTGTTGTTCGCCACCAGAAAGTTCAGTTGGATAGGCATTTTTTTTACTTTCAATATTCACCACACTAAGGGCACTAATTACCCTTTTTTCAACATTTTTTTCATCTACACCTAAAGCTCTTAACACATAAGCGACATTGTTAAATACTGTTTGTTTAGGTAATAATTTATAATCCTGAAAGATTATCCCTAATCTTCGTCTTAATCTAGGTACTTGATAGGTTGGCAATTTATTAAGATTCACGCCACCCATAAATATCTGGCCTGAGTTGGGTAATTCTTCACGATAAAGTAAACGCATCATAGTTGACTTGCCAGCACCTGATGGACCGACCAGAAAGGCAAATTCACCTTTACCAATATGTAAATTTAAATTGCTGAGGGCTGGTCTGCCATTATAATCTTTGTTGACGTTTTGAAAAAGAATCACAAATGAACCTAATAATTATTAGTTTTTAAAAAAATCAAGGCAAGTTAAAATTTTACAATATACTTGTTCTCTTGAAAAGCCTAATAATTTAATTTAATTTTTAAGTTAAATTAAATTATTTATTACTACTTTTCAACTGGTGATAATATTTCCAGTCAAATTTAATATTATTAATTTTAGTATCTGGTGCCAATTTTCTTAAATCGCTTATTAACTGGCTTTTACATAAGTTTAATTCATAGGCTATCGTTGGATTCTCAACAACTACAATCACATTGCCACTTGGGTCTAAAGCCATCAATTTAGTGCAGTCTTTAAATTTATCATCAATTATGTCTGGCCAAATTTGCTGTAACTGATTTATTTTTAAAGAATTAGATAAGTTTAAACTTTTAACTAAATTGGCTAAAACGACCTCGATTTTAATTAAACCACCAATTCCGCGTGGTGTTTTACTAAATGAATGATTATGGTCTTGTTTGGTCATTGCCTAAAAGCTAATAGAGTTTTAATTTTTTTAAGAAAGCTATTTTTTTTTACATAACAGATATAATTAAATAATATACTTTAAAACACGTTTGAAATATTAAAGGTAAATAAAATGTCATCAGTAAAAACGTTTAATGAATTAAAAAACCGATTTAAAGCTGATGCTGCTCAAAATTTACAAGCTAATTATCTGTTAAATCTAACCGGAGAGAATGGCAGTGTTATCTTGTTGAAAATTAATAAAGGTGAACTTGATATATCCATTATTCAACCAACCCCGGAAAATAAAGATGACATCTTAAATGGAGCTGACTGTTGCATATCAGCTAGCCAAGAAGACTTTGAAAGCATTTTGGCCGGACAAATGACTGCAGCTACGGCAGCTCTATCGGGAATTCTTTCAATAGAAGGTGAATTATCATTGGCTTTACAATTATTACCAATTTTCTTTGAAGAACAAACTCAATTTATTTAAATTACCAAACCTAAGAGTCTTAACTAAATTAGGTTTTCAGCATAAATTATTTTTTAAAATATTTTATTGGTCTTCTAGTTTTAAGTACATCAGCAATAGATATATGAAAATTTATTTTAAGCTCAAATTAATTCTACTCATGTTAACTTTACTGAATTTAACACAGTTTGCTTATAGTAAAAGTTGTCAGTTGGTAATTTGTGATTTGACCGCCAAAAGTTATGATCAGGCCATTGACATAATTAATGAATCAGTTAAGCCAACTTTAAGCCTGTGGCAAATTAAAACAAACAATAATAGCTTGGCTAATATCTGTATTCTCAATTATGCTCGACCAGAATTCATCGTTAAGGCTTTTGTTAATGAACATACTAAACCGGTTAAAACAGTAGTGAGCGATACTAATGCTCTGGTTGGTATTAATGGTGGGTATTTTAATTTAAATAATGGTAAAAGTGCAAGTTATATTTGTGCTCATAAACAAATTATTGCCAATCCTCATGACAATCCTGATTTGGTTAATAATCCTAAGCTTATGCCATATTTGACCCAAATTTTTGATCGCAGTGAAATTAGATTTGTACAGACCTTAGACCGAACATATTTTACAATTTGTAAGCATAGTTATCCTCTCGAAAAAAACGCTAATTTACTTTGGTCTCTCCAGGCAGGCCCTCAACTTTTGCCTGATCTTACGTTAGCAGCTGAGGCATTTGTCCGTATAAATTCCGATGGCACCAAAACAGATGCGATTGGCAGTAATGTTAATAAACCCCGCAGTGCAATTGGGCTAACTGCAAATCAAAATTTAATATTAATTACCATTGCTGGTTCGAGTCAGTCACCTGGTTCAGTTGGTATAACATTACCAGATTTAACTCAAATATTTAAAGATTTAAAATGTATTCAAGCCCTTAATTTTGATGGTGGCACTTCGACAACAATGGTAGCAAAATTAAACAATGATAATGTCATTGACCTGTGTACTAAAATACCAGCAACGCTGATTAAATCAGGTTTAATAATTGTAAATAATGCTCATTATTAATAAAGCCTCCTGGTATAGTTAGTCTCAACTAAATCGTGATTTTCGTTTTGATAATAATAGATTGCTTGATTAACTCATTAAGAATTTATGTAAATAGGAATATTTAAAGGACTTAAAGAAGTAGCTAATTAAATATGCTTGTAAAACGATTGTCAAGCCAAGAATTTAAATGCATTATAAATTATGCTTAATATAAATCTTAAATTTTTTAATGCTAATTCATTAATGTGAGTGCATTAGTTATATTATTAATTAAAAGTGAATTAATCAACCATAAATTTCTTAATAAGTGTAACTTCATAGTATTTTAAATAAAATATTTACTCGATTTAAGCTAAGTCAATGTTGATAAATTTTATGTTATTAATTTTAAATGATCTGGAAAAACTTGGAGGTTTCAAAATGTTTAATAAAAAAAATATAGTTCTAGCTAGTTTAATTAGTTTAGCTGGTTGGCAAATTAATAGCTGTTTAGCTAACGAACAGGTTGGCAAAGCCATACTCAATACACCACTTACTCAAATAGCTATGGGGTCAGGCCATCATCCGTTTATGATGGGCAGTGAATGTCCAATGGCCGAAAAATTAAATTTAAGCGATGATCAATATAGTAAGCTTTGGCAGTTAAAAGATGAATTAAAAGATCAGCTTGAACCTAAAGAAGCTGAATTGCATGTTAACAAGCGCCATTTGATGATGGCTCTAACAGCTGATACCATTGATTCTACTAAAACCAAGGAACTATCCGACAAGATATTAACCTTAAAAGCCGAAATGTGTAAATTGAAAATGGATCATAAAATTAAAGCAATGAATGTCCTTAATGCCGATCAACGCAAAGAAGTAAATCATGCTATGTTTTGGAGTATGATGGGGCCTGATATGCATAAATGGGGTCATTAAAAGTTAAGTTGTGAATTCTTTAAAATATTGAAACTAATGATTTTAAGTGAAAAATTACCGCAACTTAGCCTTGTTCATAATCATGATTTGATTAATAGTTTAAAATACCTGCTTGATTGTTTGGAAGAACCTAAAACAAGAAAGCAGGCTATTTTATATTTACATGAATTTTATAATTCAGTGAAATCATTAGGTTTAAAAAATAAATTAAATTTATCAACCCTTGAATTGACAATAGATTATAACAATAATAATTTAAAGTTATTTTTAAATGATGCTGTATTTACACCTGAAGATTGGGGTAAAACTTTTGCTGAAGGCTTACTTAAAAAAAATAGTATTTTTAATGATAAATCATTAGTTGAGCTGGGAACTGGATCAGGCTGGATTGCTATTTTATTGCTTAAAAATACCAATGTAAAAAAAATTATTGGGCTTGATATAAATTCTATTGCTGTATTACTAGCAAATTTGAATGTTTGGCTCAACGGAACCAATGACAAGGCTGATATTATTTATCGCCATAATGGAGATAGTTTGATTGATGGTTTTAAAGCCTATAAATCAGATTTATTAGAATATCCGATTAAAGAAAAGCTTTCTTTTGATTTCGTGATTGGCTGTATCCCGCAAGTAATTCACCCGTCAGCAAAAATATTAGATTTAGAAAATCCATCAAATAAAGATTTACTGGATCTATCGAATTATTGTTTTAAACAAGGTATTATTGAAGATTATTTTGGCTTACCCTTAATTGCCCGTGCGATTGAGGAATCACAGCTGGTGTTAAATAAATCTGGCAAGGTTATTTTTGTAATTGGTGGCAGGCCAGGCCATGAAGTTATTAATCGAATGTTTAAGCAAAGAGGTTTTGATAATGAGGTTATTTGGTCAAGAAGAATACAACAAGCTTACGATACAAGTCTTGATTCGTTAATTGAGGTTGAAGATAATCAAAATATTCGGTTTCATTTTTTCCTGTCTAGTGAATCCAATGAATCCATCTGTGCTGCTACGGCAAAATTAATGCAAGCTAAGCATAAAAGTATTTATCATGATCTTACTGTATATCAGGCCTTACCAATATACAATAATACGTTGTTAAAATTTGTCAAATCATTAAATTCCATGGGGATGATTGCCTACCGTAATGAATTTGACTTTTCCAATATCAGTGAAGAATCACTTAAATTTTGCAATCATTTAATTACTACGATAATTAATACCAAACAAATTCCCTATCCTCATGAATTTGGTGGTATGAGGCTTCGAGAAAATCTGTCCAGGTTTTTACTTAAGTGTTGTAATTATCAAATTAATCCTGATAATTTATTTATTGGGCCCCAACGTAAAATATTGCTGTCAATTATCCTTAAATTTTTAGCTGATTCAAAATCAACTGTTTTGATTTCTGATTCATTGGAAAAAACCTATTTACATGAGTTGAAAATAAATAATTTTAAAATAATTCAGGGTAATAATGAATTAAATGAATTAATTACGCTAGATAATTGTTTGAATCCCGATATAATTCTGATAAGCCCTAATGAATTTAACAACCCATCATCTTTAGCTTTAAATGTCCTTATTAATCAGGCTCTACAGCATCCGGATACTATATATATAATTGATGATTCCAATAATTTTGAAATTGACTCGGATTTAAATTCAAATTTATTAATTAAGCTTTTAAATAACTATAAATTGCCACCAAATATTATATTTATTTACGGATTAATAAAAAGTATCGTGTCACGTGAACTTGAATTAAGCTTTATCCTGAACTGTCCGAAAAACTGGCTGCGTCTTTTAGATATCGGCTGCGAACTAACATACTCACGTATAGCTTATCCGATTCAACTATATTACGAATGGTTATTTGATGAAATTTTAGCCTTTCCTAATTTTACGGCTAAAAATCTGATATTATCAGAAAATAATAATTTTCCGATTTCATCCAAGTTATATAATCAACTGGATAAAGATGAAGTCTTTAAAGATAAAATTATAAGTCTTAATACAGCCGATTTGATTCGTTTTGATTATGGTGAAAATGAGTTATCTGCACCTGATTCTCTGATAAAATCATTATTGCTAAGTTTTTTAGATACAAAAATTGACACATCTCCAGAACTTGTCCGAAATTCAGTTAGCAGTTATTTCAAGCATACCCGAAATCAGGATATAGATACCAGTCAGATTCTGTTAGGTCAAGGCGTTTTTCCACTTCTGGGTGGTTTAATTGCTGGCTTTAAGGAATTTCTAGGACGCAAACCGATAATTGGCGTCCCTTATGGAACCTATGGAGTTATTTATCCTTTAATTGAATATCATGGTGGCATAGTTCAAGATATTAAAACAAGTGCTGATAATGGGTTCCTCTACCTGGATCCAACTTTAACAAAGCTTAAGCCTGATTTGTTATGGCTAACTCAACCAGCCAATCCTAGTGGATTTTATTATACACCTAGTCAGATTAAAACTATTATAAATTATTGCCAGAATAATGATATTTATATATTGAGTGATGAAATATTTTTCTTGACGTCTTCACCAAGTCATAATATCTACCCAGGTAACGATTTTAGCTTTTTAAATTATCAGTCAACCTATGCTAATATATTTGTCTGTGATGGTCTGGCTAAAGCCTATGCAGCTGGAGGCATTCGCTTTGGTTTTATGACTACGCCAAACACTAGATGGCGTGATCTTATTAGCCGTTATGTTGATATGCCACCACTAACTACTTTGAAATGTGCCAATGATTTTTACCGTCAGTTTGATAATTGTCCTGAGCCAAATTCGCCTTTGTTAAGCTACCTGCTTAATAGTCAAAATATTCTTGAATTGCGGCGAAATCAGCTTTTGGATTTATTGATACCCTATGGATTAACACCTAATCCAGATCAGCCTCGTGGTGGTTTATTTATTCAAGCTAAATTTGAGGAAAACTGGGTTGAAATTGCTCAAAAATACAAGGTGTTATTAAATTCTGACCGCTGGAGTAAAACTAAAGGCTATCAACGAATTTGTTTTAGTACTACTCAGCGCAAATTTGATCTAGGTATTGAACAATTAAGACGGGCTATTAAAGATTTATATGGCTCAAGATAGCGTAATTTAATTGAGTTATTTATTAAAGTTTGCTTGAACAGTAAAATAGCAAAAATACGTTAATTAAAAGATTGTCCTAAAAAATCGATCACTTCTGCAAAGTAATCGAAATGATTTTATCACCAATAGCTAAATGATTAACTACATCCATACCTGATACTACGCCACCAAATACTGAATATTTATTATCTAATGATGGTTGTGCTGCTAGCGTAATATAGAACTGACAACTGGAAGAATTAAGATCGTTGCCCATGCGTGCCATAGCTACTACACCAGGAGCATTATGCTTTAAAACAGGGTTGGTTTCAAGTGCTAGCATACGTACTTTTTTTGTGGCTGGATCAATAAACATTCCGGTGCCATTACCATTAGGACAACCGCCTTGAACCACAAAACCTGGAACCAGCCGATGAAAGGTTAATCCGTTATAAAAACCACGATTAATTAAATCAATAAAATTAGCAACGGTTTTTGGTGCATATTTTTGAAACAGTCTTATATTTACTGTTCCCTTATTGGTAACCAATACTGCTACTGGATCAATTTCATTAGTTGGGCTAACATTATTGCCTAAAGTTTTAGCTGGCATTTGTGCTACTGGTTTGGTTGAGCTGGAATTAGAAATAGTAATTTCCGGAGGTATAGCATCATCAGCTAATTGTGCTTTAATTGGTGCAATTAGCCCGTAAAAAATAAAAATTAGCGTAATTAATTTAAGCATTAATGATTTCAATTGGTAGTAAAAGGTTTGTTTTTTCAAGTGGTAAATCCGTAATTATTGTCCAGTTATTATGATAATGAAGTTGGGATAGTGGTAAATCATTATTTACATAACCTGATAAAAATTTATTTAAAATTGCTGTTTTCGACTTTCCGCTGATTAATACAATTATAGCTGAACTGGCTAAAATTGTTTTTAGGCCGACCGATATTGCTTTGTTAGGAATGGTACTTCCTTGGGCAAAAGCTTTACGATTAGCTAGGCGCGTCGATTCTGACAACCAAAGACTGTGAGTATAGCTTAATTGTGGTGTATGAGGTTCATTAAAGGCAATATGACCATTTTCACCCACGCCTAAAATAGTTAAAGCTAATCCACCTAAACTATTAATTAAATTATCATAGTCAGGATTTGTAACGGGATTAAAAAGCTTTTGCGGATTTAATTTAATTGATTTATAAAAATATTGCCATAAATAATTAGCAAAAGTATTTTCCAAATCTACATCCAAGTATTCATCAAGAGCAAAAAAATTAACTTGAGACCAGTCTAGATTTTGTTTATGACTTTCGGTTACTAGTATTTCATACATTAATTTCGGACTATTGCCAGTTGGTAAAGCTAGATTAAACTTAAAATTACTAACGATTAATTCCTGAATTACTCTATTTGCAGCCAGGCAACTTAAATCATGATAATTTTTTGCTAAGATTAATTTACAAGACAACCGTGGTTACCAAAAGATCATACTAATAAAAAATAAGAATAAAACTGTTAACTTTAAATTTACTATTTTTTTGCAATAAACCTTATACTAATATTAAAAATTGCAATAAAATATAACGAATGGATGAAACCGCCAACTATGAATTTTCACAATTTATCTAAATTATTGTTAATCTTTGTCTGTTTTATGAACCAGCAAGTTCTGGGTCAAAGTCTGGTGCAATCCTTAGGAAATTTTGGTACAAAGCCTCGTTCTTCTTATTGTTTAGCTCAAAATTTATCCAATACTTTAATGAATGGAGGCAGTCTTGAGGATTTACAACCAGTTAATGGTATGCATTTAACCCCAGGGCTCAATCGCAGTGCCAAAGCTGCCATCGAGCCCTATAATCCTGGAGAACCGATGATTAATATGAAATGGGTGCGTTGGCTAAAAAATTCGATGCCCATAGCCATCTGGATTAGTCCGGGTTTAATGTTACCTAATGTGCCTTTTGATGAAATTCCTAATACTAGATGCGATTTGGTTTACCAAATGATTAAAGCTGACCCTAAAAATCCTTTTGCAACATTAAGTAAAGCCCCAAATTGGACGGAAAGTACTAATGAACAAGTGGCTAATGGCATTGAACAGTGGCGGGAGTTTGAAAAAGAAGGTTTGTTTCAATTTGGTTTTACCGATAACCCAGCTGATGCCCAGGTATTAATTTTCTTTACCGATATTTTTAAAGATGCAAGCGGTCCTGGTGGAGTTGCTGCTGGAGGAATAACCACTGCTAAAATTTTTCCTCAAGACAAACTTCATTTAGTTCATAAAATGCCGGTTATTATTGAATTATCGACAGTCGTAAATTGTGAACCAGAAAAAATGCAGGCTAGTTCCGCCCATGAATTTGGTCATGCTTTAGGCATTAAGGCGCATAGTCCTTACCGCGAGGATTTAATGTATGTTGATCGAGTCGTTAATAATTTGTCACCAGCTGATAAAGCTACGATTCGTTCTTTGTATCATGCTAATACTGATTATGTTATGTATTAGTACTTTTGCCAATTTTTAGAAATTATGATAATGCCCTTTAAAATTATAAATTTTTAAAACCAAATACACCTGTTAATTAGAGGTAGTTTAATTTGATTACTAAGATTAAAGAAATTAAAGAATACAGGATCTTTAGCGATTTTAATTGGCCAAAGGATTTGCCAGATTTTAATAGATACAATTTGATTTACGGTTGGAATGGTAGTGGTAAAACAACATTATCATCAATATTCAAAGATGTTGAAGATAAAAATGTAAATATAAATGGATCTTTCGAGCTTGAACTGGATAATAAGATTCTAATTAATAGTAAAAACTTAAATTCCCAAGAACTACTAAAAGTTAAAGTATTTAATCGTGAATTTATTGATTTAAACGTTTATAAATCAGATACTATGT
>DAHXLC010000036.1 GCA_027371815.1 Candidatus Melainabacteria bacterium
ATTTTTAATCTTAAAACCTCATATTTTAATCTTTTTTTGTATTTCTGCGCTTTACAAAAAAAAAATTAAACTTATTTATATTTAGCCAAAGCAACCTTTTTTCGAAAGACAGCCTGGACAACAACAATCATCCTCAACAAAAATGATAAAATATTAATTGAGCAGGATGGCTACAGACAATAATTCAGACCTGTTGTCTTAGTCAATTCAGAATCTTATAACAATACCTTATGACGACTTTAGCGCATCGAGCTTAGACCATTTTAGTTTAGCAAAATAAATAGTCATAATAATCGTGGAAAATGTATTAGAAATAACCATAGACATAAATACCCCAACCGGACCAAGTTTAAGCGCTAAAAAATAGGCAACTGGCAGTCTTATGCACCAGTTTGCAATTAGACTAATTAACATAGCAAATTTAGTATCACTAGCTCCTTGCAAAGCCCCAGTGATTACCATGGTAACGGCCAGAAAAGGTTCCGCAACAGCATTAAATTTTAAGTAACAAGCAACCAATTTTATGGTTTCACTATCTAGGCTTGATAACTTAGCTAAATAGCCAGAAGCCAAATACATTAACACACTACAGACTAACATTAGACTAACTGCGACTTGAACTACTTTTAGGGTAGCATCATAGGCGCGTTTATAATTATGGGCACCTATAGACTGCCCAACAATTGGTGTTACCGATAAAGATAACGCCACCAAAGGCATAAATAAGAGCGCTTCAATTCTAAGCCCGACCGACCAAGCTGCTATAGCTGATGTCGAATGACAACAGCTTGAAAATATATAAAATAAGACAAAAACTGAAATAACCCAGTTCATTCTTTGAATTGCAGCAGGGAAACCAATTTTAACGATAGCCTTAATATATTTAAAATCAATATATTTAGGTTTAAAAATACTCAAGTTAAATAAAGCTGATTTGGTATATAAAAAAAAAGCTAATACTGCACCAATAGATGTAGCCGTAATACTGGCTAAAGCAATACCATTAGTACCAAAAAGCATTAACGGAAATTTAAGAAAAACCAATAAAAAATCCAGTAAAATATTTAATATCGTAATAGTTAATACCACCATCATCTGCATTTTAGCATCACCAATGGAGCGAAAACTTGCATTGAAAGTAACGACAAAACTAAACGGGATATAAAACCAAGAATATGTCTGCAAATATTTGGTTGCTAAAGCTAAGACATCAGGTTTTAAATTTAATAATTTTAAAATATAACCACCGGAAAAATATTGGACAAATAACAGCAGGATACTTAAAACAACAGTAAAACCAAGTGAGCTAATTAATAAAATCTGGGCTTTATTTTTTTCATTAGCCCCCCATGCCTTAGATATTAAAGCAGTAGTACCAACACCCATCGATATTATAATTACTTCAAAAAGAAACAAAACCTGTTCACCAATACCGACTGAAGCTTGTGATATCGTTCCTAAATATTTAGCTACCTGAACATCAGCTATACCAATAGTCGAATTGGAAACCGTACTTATTAATAAAGGATAAGACATCCGCCAGATGGTTTTCCACAAAGATCCACTACTTAAATTAGCTGGTTCAATTTTTGCCATAGCTAATGAGTCATGCGAATCGCCATCTGTTTCACTCATTGCTTAGACTGCTTATACCAGTCAATAGTAGTTTTAAGACCATCAATTAAATTCACTTTTACATTCCAATTTAAAATTGATTTAGCCCTAGTAATATCCGGTAATCGTTTTTGAGGATCATCAACAGGTAATGATTCAAAAATTATTTTACTTTTAGAACCAGTTAATTTAATAATTATATCAGCTAATTCTAAGACCGTTTTTTCTTCTGGATTACCCAAATTTATCGGTTCATGATATTCAACATCCATAAATTTCGTAATACCATTAATAAGATCACTAATATATTGAAAACTCCTGGTCTGTTCTCCAGCTCCATAAACGGTGATAGCTTCATTATTGAGAGCCTGTTTAATAAAATTAGAAACAACTCGGCCATCATTAATTCTTAGCCGTGGTCCATAACAGTTAAAAATTCTAATTATTCTTGTATCTAATTTATGTTTATGATGATAGGCCATAGTTAAAGCTTCTGCAAAGCGTTTAGCTTCATCATACACACCTCGTGGACCAATCGGATTTACATGACCCCAGTAGGATTCAGTCTGGGGGTGAATTTGTGGATCTCCATAAACTTCAGAAGTGCTAGCTAAGAAAAATTTTGCTCCTTTAGCTAAAGCCAAGCCAAGACTATTATGAGTACCTAATGAATTAACCTTTAAAGTTTCAATCGGCAATTGCAGATAATCAACGGGAGAGGCAGGCGAAGCAAAATGGATAATCCATTCTAATTGACCAATTAAATGAATATGATTACTGACATTATGATGAATAAATTCAAAATTTGGATTACTTAAATGTTGTTTAATATTATCAATACATCCGGTAATCAGATTATCCATTACAATAACCTTGTTACCTTCACTAATAAGCCTATCGGTTAAATGTGACCCAATAAATCCAGCTCCACCAGTTATTAAAATTCTCATAAGCCAATACCTTTGTAATTAAAACCTAGTTCGGTTAAATGTTCCTTGTTAAGACAGTTACGACCATCAATAATTAACGGATTACGGACTAATTTTTTGATATTTTCATATTTGGCTAAAATAAATTCACTCCATTCCGTAACTAAAATTAAAGCATCAGTATCCTGGGAAAGATCTTCAATATTTTTAGCAAAAATCACATCAAGATCTGGACGTTGCTGTTTCAAGGCATCATTAGCAACTGGATCAAAAACCTTAACACTAGAACCCATTTTAAGCAATTGGGCAATAATTGATATACTGGGGGCATCACGCAAATCATCGGTATTTGGTTTAAAAGCCAGCCCCATGATACCAATTTTACGGCCAGCGATAATTTTCAATTCTTCTTGCAATTTACGAATTACGATAAGACGCTGAGCTTCATTAACCTTAACTGTAGCTGGTAATAAGTTTAGGGCTAAATCATATTCACTGGCAATATTAATAAGTGCACTGACATCTTTTTTAAAACAACTGCCACCCCAGCCAATGCCAGCATTTAAAAAACTGCGGCCAATTCTTGAATCCAGCCCGATAGCATCCATAACATGTTTAATATTAGCACCAACTTTTTCACTTATGTTAGCAATTTCATTAGCAAAACTGATTTTCATGGCTAAAAATGAATTGGCGGCATATTTGATTAATTCAGCTGAAGCGATGTCAACTTCAATAAGTGGTACGGCTTTTAAATGCTTCGGTCGTAAGATATTAAGGGGCTGATCAAAACTTTGGGATAGTATCGGTTCATAAAGTTTTCTGATAACTGAGCTACTGGTATCATCACTCACGCCCACCACAATGCGATCTGGGTAGAACGAATCAATTAAAGCTGTTCCTTCACGCAAAAATTCAGGATTACTAACAACGCTAAAACTAATTGGGTTAATTTTCTGACTGCGCGCTGGTGTTAACTGAATTTGCTGAATAGACTGGCTGATTAACATTTCCACCCAATTACCAGATCCAACCGGTACTGTAGATTTATTAATAATAAGGCGATGCTGCATTGAATCAAGGGCTTGACCAATAGATCGAGCGGCATTGAGAAGTTGGCTTAAATCGGGCTGACCATCGATTCCGGATGGCGTACCAACTGTAATAAATATTACTTGAGCAGCTTTAATAGCACAACTAGACTCATCAGTAAAACTCAAATTACCATTATTAACCACTAACCTTACTAAATTTTCTAAATTCGGCTCATAAAATGGAACAATGCCATTCCTTAAATATTCAAGCTTGACTTCATCTGTTTCAACATTGACAACTTTATGACCTAGATAAGCTAAGGTAGAACTAGTTACTAAACCAACATATCCTGCACCTAAAACCGCTATATTCACTTAAAATACCCTTAATACTAGTAAATTATCCTCTTATTTTAACAAAAAATATAATAGAATTAAGCTTCATATAAAGTAAAAAGATTTATAATTTAATCATTGTCATGAATAATCACCAAAATTTTACGGCCCTGGTAAATACTATAGCTACTTTGAGGTCACCCAATGGCTGTCCCTGGGATCGTAAACAAACGCATGAAACCCTTAAACGTTATTTAGTCGAAGAAACCTATGAAGTTCTTGAGGCGATCCGTCAAGCTGACAGTGCGAAACTAAAGGAAGAATTAGGTGATTTATTGTTACAAATTGTATTGCATGCGCAAATCGCCAAGGATAATAATTTGTTCTCAATTGATGATGTGGCTAATTCAATTAATGAAAAAATGATTGAACGTCATCCTCATGTTTTTAAGGATCAAAAAGCTATCAGTGTTAATGAAGTACTGGCTCAATGGGAAGATCTTAAACCCAAAAGCACTTGTGTTTTAGGTGATATACCTTATGAATTACCGGCTCTCTTACAAGCCTTAAAAATTTCCGAAAAGGCTTGTAGCTTTGGCTTTGAATGGGAAGAAGAAAGTCACATTTGGCAACAATTAACTGAAGAAATAACTGAGTTCAAAGATGCTTTAGTCAAATATCGCATTCAAAAGAGTGCTAATCCTAATACCGAATCAATACAACAACTCTTTAAAAATGCCGAACTGGAATTAGGCGATATTCTTTTTACAATGGTTAATTTAGCTAGGTTTAATAAAATCGATCCTGAAGAAGCCTTACATTTAACCATCAAAAAATTTAAAACCCGTTTTGCCCAAATGGAAAAACTATCTCCGAAAAATTTAAAAGAATTAACAGTTCAGGAATGGAATACCTTATGGCTAGAAGCCAAAGCTAGTGTTGGATAACTAAAACTAGCCTTAGCTTTTATGAGGATTAGCTGAAGTAGTCTTAGGCGAATCCGCCTTATCAATATCCTTAGATTCATTAATACGTCCTA
This sequence comes from Candidatus Melainabacteria bacterium, assembly GCA_027371815.1. Classification (GTDB taxonomy): domain Bacteria; phylum Cyanobacteriota; class Vampirovibrionia; order Obscuribacterales; family JAKAZS01; genus JAKAZS01. Next base: position 4,953 of record DAHXLC010000036.1, read on the forward strand.
ATTCCTTTAAACCATCCTTAGCTGGAAGTGAATCAGGGTTTAATTCCAAAGCCTTTTGAAACTCTTTAAAGGATTCATCCTTGTCATTATTAACCATTAAAAACTTGGCATATTCAACATGTGATACTACATCATTAGGATTTATTTTAATAGCTAATTCATACTCACGCGTAGCTTCATCTTTTTCATTCAATTTAGCTAAGGCTTCTGCCATCCGCCGATGTGCTGGAGCAAAATTTGGCGCTAATTTTATGGCTTTTTTTTGAAATTTTATCGCATCATTATAATTGCCTTCCTGGTAATAAGCCCAGCCTAGACCACTTAAAGCATTAGGATGATTAGGCGAATAATTTAAAGCAGCTTTAAAAGATTTAATGGCATTTTGGGAATCCTTAGACTGGGTATAAATATTACCTAAATTTATATAAGCCTGAGGTAAGGTTTTATCAATAGCTAAAGCCTTATTTTCGGTTTTAATCGCTTCATCATAAAGACCTTTATTAGCTTGAACTACACCTAAATCTAAAAAAGGAGTTGGATTGTCTGGAGCCAGTTTACAGGCATCAGTATATACATCAACAGCTTGGGTAAATTTTTCTTTTTGCGTTAAAATAAAGCCCAAATCCAGTTTAGCCCGTACACTTTTAGGATTAAGTTTTACGCCTTGGGTAAATTCATTTAAGGCATCATCATATTTATTCTGATTAGAGTAAATTTGACCTAAAACAACATGCGGTAAATAATATTGAGGATCAATTTTCAAGGCTTTATTTTCTTCAACAACCGCCGACTTATAATGCCCTTGAGCAGCCAGACAGGCACCATACCTTTGATGAGCCTTAGCATTGGTATCATCATTTTCCAGATAGGCCTTGTAAAGATCACAGGCTTTATCAAACTGCATTCGGCCATAAGCTTTATCAGCCTTTGATAATAAAGTGGCAGCATCATCCGCCTTAATAGCATTTAAAGGCAATAGCGAAATTGCCAAGGAAACCAGTAACAATTTTTTCTTCATGCTTTTTAGCCTCTATCTTGATTTTGCTAAGGATTCATTCAGGATAGTTATTGAGCTGGATGTACCAATCCGATTAGCACCAGCTTCAATAAGTTCCTGAGCCTGCTTATAATTTCTGATACCAGCACTAGCTTTTATACCGAGTTTACTGCCTTTCAACTGTTCTTTAATTAGTTTTATATCACTAACCAAAGCACCCTTACCATCTTTGACAAAACCTGTACTAGTTTTAACCATATTAGCATTACCCTTTATACAAGCCTGGACAGCCATAATTTTATCAGCATCATTGAGTAAGTCACACTCAATGATAACTTTAACGATAGCACCTTTGGCAGCTTTTACCACCGAGTGAATATCATCGGTAATATAGTCAAACAAGCCTTCCTTTAAGGCGCCAATATTAATTACCATATCTAATTCGCAAGCCCCTTGTTCAATGGCTTTTTGAGCCTCAAGAACTTTAACTTGCGTCAAATTAGCCCCTAATGGAAAGCCAATAACGGTAGCTACACTCACTTTAGAACTTTTAAGTATTTTAGCTGCTACGTGTACATAATAAGGATTAACACAAACGGCAAAAAAGTTATGCTCAATTGCTTCTTCACAAAGTTTGGTTATATCACTACTTTTAGCTTGAGGACTTAAAAGAGTATGATCAATAAATTTTTCAATGTCCACAACAAACGATCTCCTATAATCAAGGGCTTACATTATTTAAAATAATAATTTATATATTTTAAGCCTTTACGACTAATAAATCATTAAAAGGCTAAAGAATATATAATTATCTTTAATAAAATTAGATTAATTTATTTTTATATCGCAATTAGCTAAGGACGGAAATTTTTCGGCAAGTCAGCCCAACAGCTCAGATAGTTTTTATGCATTTTAGGGGTAACACTAGCTAATTGGGTTAAATGATACACAAGTGAACTTTCAAACATAAAAGCCATAGTATTAGCTAAGTATTTTGGGGTAAGGTCTTCATTACTAGCTTTATTAAAAGCATTACTATCTGGTCCATGAGCCGTGAATTGATTGTGTAATGTGCCACCACCAGGGATAAAATTCTCTTCCTTAGCTTCATATGTGCCTTTAATTAAACCCATATACTCACTCATAAAATTTTTATGATAATACGGCGGCCGAAAACTATGTTCACTAACCAGCCAGCGCGGTGGAAAAATCACAAAGTCCACATTAGAATAGGCTGGCAGTTCAGATGGACTAGTTAAAACAGTGAATATAGACGGATCGCAATGATCAAAACTTACGGTATTAATAACCTGAAACATTGATAAATCATATTTACAGGGAACATAATTACCATGAAATGCCACCACGTTGAGCGGAGAATAATCTATTTCAGCTTTAAAAAATTGACCACTAGACTTAAAAATCAGCTGATTAGTCTCTTGCGTATCTTCAAAACTAGCTACTGGTGTCAAAAAATCACGGGGATTAGCCAGTCCATTTGAACCAATTGGTCCTAAATTAGGCAACCGAAAATGGGGACCATAATTTTCTAAAATATAACCGGCACAAAAATCAGTTAAATTATTGACATTAAATTTAATACCACGCGGAATCAAAGCTATTTCACCTGGTTTCAAATCAATTTTGCCAAATTCTGTATTAATTAACAAATCACCTCGATAAGGAACGATTAAAAAATCACCATCAGCATTATGAAAGAACTGATTTTGCATATTTTGATTAAAAGCATACAAATGAATTGCACTACCACGAACACTAGCTAAATCACCATTACCAGCAATAGTTATAATTGAATCTAAAAAGGTTACTGATTTGTTTAAATCTGTAACCAAGGGATCCCAGCGATAAGGAAGTGGTTTGGTATAATTTACCCTAAACGGCCTCGTTTGAAAGTCCGGATAATCGGCTTTTATTAAATCGCCTGACAACACTGACGGTTTAATTCGATAGAGCCAGGAACGAAGGTTTTCATGGCGACTAGCTAAAAATGAAGTTCCATTTAACTGTTCGGCATATAAACCGTATTTAGGTTTTTGAGGACTGTTTTGACCAATAGGTATGGCATCAGGTAAAGCTTGCGATTGGAAATCGTTGCCAAAACCTGTCATATAATTTAATTCAACTGCTAAAACCGTATCAGTAATTGGAGACATAAGACTACCTTATAAATTTATTACAGCAATAAAATCAGCGATATTTTTTAAAAAGATTTGTTTTTTCATTATATAATAATCATTATCAGACTTAATTAGCGTAATACTTATAAAGTATATATCTAAAAAATCCAGTATAATGAAAAAGTTTAAGCTAATTTTGCTAAACATGTCTAAATTTTATAGTTTAATTAATTTTTCAAGGTCTTGCTATGTCTATTTTCAAGAAACATCTATTTGTCTGTACCTTTGGTAAAACTTGTGCACAAACCGATGCAGCCTTAATTTTTGAAAATTTAAAGCAAAATGTCTATGCCAAATGTGACAAGAATGAGATTCGTGTTAATCGATCCGGCTGCCTTGGGCAATGTGGCCATGGTCCAATTATGGTTTTATATCCGGACAATGTCTGGTATAGTAAAGTTCAACTTAATGACGTCAATGAAATAACCAATGCCCTTAGTAATAATCAAATCATTGACCGCCTAATATATCTAAAAGAAAATGTGTAATTAGACCTAGTCATAAAACAGCACAAAATAAACATTAAAGTTTAAATACTAACCTTAATTTATTCAGTAAAACCAATACTTAAAATAATATCAAAACCGGTTGGAGGTGCCCTCTTAGAAATTTATTTTTATGAGGCTGCTGAACTCTCTCAACCGGTAATAATAAAATACCCCGAAAATTTAGCCGATAAACCTTAAATAAATTAATTTGCCAAAATTTAATCTTTATTTATTAAGTTTAGGCAATTATATTAAATTGTTTTCCCTAGACTAATATCAGTAAAACCATAGTTAACGAAATCAAATACATTGTAATATTCTCAGGTATTTGTTATATTAAATAATAGGATCAAGTCTAATTTTAATATTTAACTTACTAAATTTATGGATATTTCTAATGTAATTGCTAAGCTTAAAGCTGATAGTCTAAATATGGATTCAGTTGAACATGTTCTGGATTCAGCATCGCGACACGTAACGGATGTTGACGTTAGAACTAAACACAGTTTTAAAAATGCCTTTGACAGCATCAGTACTATTCTAGGCAAAGCTGATTTTAACTGTGCCATGGATACCCAAAGTTATAAAAATAAAGATTTAGTCTCAATTCCATCCTGGAGTATAGGCAAAGCCTTAAATGGAGATAGTATTAAAACAATTAAACTAGCCTATTGGATTAAAGAAAATATTACTTATTATCTTGTCTTAAGACATGAGTTTGCCGATAAAATTCAAAAGCCTATTTATTTTAATGTGTCTATAGGCTTTCGTAAAATGAATAAACGAAATTTGGCAGGAATTAATTCCCTTAAAAATGCTGATTTAGAATCGCCCGTAAACCAAAATTTATTAACCAAAATATTTTCCTGGATTAAATAAATCAATTTGAACCTAACTGTTTTGCGCTAATCTAAATAATTGAATAACGACGATTCTAATTCAAGACTTATAAAATTATCAGCGATTTTAATTAAAAACGCTGACCACCTAATATGCTCATTAGCTTAATCATTTAAGCTTTAAGCTAATTTTACGTATTTACCCCATTGTAATAACCCCTAATAAAGTCTTAAAATGCCTATATAGTTTTACAGGTATTACTTAAATGGACAGAACTTTTACGCAAATTGAACATACGGCCACCCAGAAAGTGGCTAATCTATCAAAAACTTTGCTGTCCGAAGTCTATAAATTATCGGACAATTCAGCCAATACCCTAACAGCTAAGGCTGAAACTATATTAGATTGCGCTAAATTTAATCAATTTACTACCGCTACCCAAAATCTAATTAACCTTGACTCCTTAAAAGATCAAGGTAATGAGTTAGTCAATTATGCCCGCAATCACCCAACTAAAACAACGGTTGGACTGTTTGGCCTGGTGCCAACTACTTATGCCGTAGCAGTAGCTCAAGCAATTGTTATGCCTGAATCATTTTTAACCAAAACTGCTTTAACACTTGGTACTGGGGCTGCCGTTGAAGGCAGTTTATTTTTACTTACTAAAGAATTAAATAAGCAGTTTAATCAGTAATATTTTAAAAATTTAACTAACCTAAGCGTTTTTGCTTAATCAACAAAATTATCAGTTCAAGAAATTATTTTACTTAAAATTACCTTATGGCAATGGTGCCTGATTAGATAATTCGTTACTAGCTTCATTGATTTTTAACATAACTACCGCATTAGATTTATGTTCAGTTATATAAAGATTTTTATTATTGTCTAAAGTTAAATAATAAGGATTTTTTAAATCTTTAGCTAATAATGTCTGTCTACCAGTGGGATCAATTTTTAGAACTGAACCAGAATTATAGTTAGCTATATAAATATTGTCTTGATTATCACAAGCCATGCCGAGTGGTCCATTTAAATTACGGCTAACAAAGACTATACGACGTCCATCATTAGAGATGCGATCGATAGTGTTGCTTTGAAAGTTAGCTACATAAAGATTACCTTTTGTATCTTTTGCTATGCCGGATGGCGAATTAAATCTTTATTTTTATAACTTTGGGTATCCATGGCACAGTTAAAATCAGCTTTGCCTAGAATAGTACTGATGCTGTCAAAGGCATTTTTAAAACTGTGTTTAGTTCTAACGTCAACATCCGTTACGTGTCG
>DAHXLC010000037.1 GCA_027371815.1 Candidatus Melainabacteria bacterium
TTAAAACTATTATTAAACAAATAAATCACCAACTTTTTTATTTTTTAAAGAAAAGCGGCCTAAACATAAAACACATTTTCAAGGTCAATTTTAGGAAAATCAGATTAGTAAAAAAATACTTTTATAATCGAGGAATAAAAATTACATTTTTTTAATGTTTTATTGTAAATCTATTTTATCTTAACTACTTGAAGGAAAATTTATTTACTGGGATAATATTTATGTCTAAAGTAAGTATGATTTTTGGGATCGTAGCTCAGTTGGTTAGAGCGCCTGCCTGTCACGCAGGAGGTCGCGGGTTCGAGCCCCGTCGGTCCCGTTTTTTTTACAATAATACTACTATTTAATATAGTTTAAATTCTTTTTTTAAAAGTAAATTGAATTTTAAAACTGGTAAATTTTATTTCTCTAAAAAAACAATAAATTATTTTATGTTAGTTAAAGTATTTAACCATATAAAATCATAAATTATGGCATTAACTATTATTTATAAGCAAAGTGGTTTAGTAAAAATTAAAATCCTACCAGACAAGAAACAGGAAGATACTTTTCTACCTATTTCTTGCCTGACAGTTTATTACCAAAAGTTTATGATCATCAACATTTTAACTTAGCAAATAGGCTAAGCACATTGTGAATTGCACTTATTATCAGAATTTGAAACAATGTCTAGGCCTTTTTGCAAATTTACTTTAGCCTGAGCCGACGACCAAAAGATGACTTCAAATTGATTTTGGAAACTTTCAAACTGACTAAGAGTATCCAGACTCGTTTTGGCCATAAGTACAGCTGTTCCTTTAAGATTTAAACAGGAACTGGTCATGCGATTAGGCAAAATAGGAATAATCAACTTGCAACAACTCTTCTGAATAGCAATATTTACGGCCAGCTTAGTTATTTCAATTATGGTACGACAATTAAAAATATCCATATTACCAACATTTATTACCAAAGCATAGGAATTTTTAACCTTTTTCATTTTTAACAATAACTGCGAGCCGATTTCGTTAATTTTCACTTTCTGGGTACTTAATTCCTGGCCTAAAAACAAATCATTAAACTGACTTATAATTTTGCCAAAATCCATATTGTCTAATTTAACGATAAGAATAAGCGAGTTTTCTTCAATACTAGTTACTGGGTTTGAAGAATTGTTTAAGCACGGCACAATCTTAAACGTAGATTCCATTAGTGTTGACTCCTTAGATAGTTAGTTACCTTGTCTCAATTTTAACTATGAAATAAATCATAATTAAAACTCTATAACAATTAAACTTAAGTATTTATGGGAATTTGATGATTTTATAAATTTGAAAATAAATAAACAACGACTTTAAAAACTACACTAAAGTAACAGTTAAATTCAAGCTGTATTGTTAAATGTAAATTTTTTAGAAATAAAGACTTTCAGTTATTTATAAAAATTTTATGTTTGCTTGCGCTAGTTAATTATAAAATTCTCCTAAAATACAAATTATTTAACTAGTTTCGAAATATCTTTTTAAATATATCGATTTTTTGATTAAGTTTCGACATATCGTCTTAAACGTGTCGACTAAATAGATATAAAATAAAAATATGTCGATTTTTTGATTAAATTTCGACATATTTTTAGTGTTTATGGTTATAATTATAATAAAATCATTTTAAAATTTATAATTATGGTATTTAATAAAAATAAACCCTATAACAATTTACCGGATTTACCACCAACAATTGATATTGAGACCAAAAGGGTTCTTAAATTAACAACTCAAGCCAGAGCATCTATAGCAACAGTCGATGGACTAAGTTATAGCATCCCAAATCAACCACTTATTTTAAAATTACTTACAATAAAAGAAGCACAAGTATCATCTCAAATTGAAAATATTGTAACAACCACTGATAATTTATACCAAGAATTATCTGATGAAACACCAGCAGATAATAATCCACATGAAAAAGAAGTTTTAAGATATCACCAAGCAATAAATATGGGGTTCGAATACGTTGAAAAGAACGAGGTGCTCAGTACTAGTTTGTTTTGTAAGCTCGCTACAACTATCAAGAAGGTAGAAATGCCAATTCGTAAACTTACTGGTACTATAATTAAAGATACTTATAATGATATTGTCATTTATACACCACCAGAAGGTGAAACTCTTTTAAGAAAAAAATTAGCTAACTTAGAAGAGTTTATACATAAAAATCAAGACCTTGATCCACTAATAAGACTAGCTTTAATGCATTATCAATTTGAAGCAATTCACCCCTTTAGTGACGCAAATGGTAGAGTTGGCAGAATACTAAATATTTTATTTTTAATCCAAACAAAATTATTAAGTTCGCCA
>DAHXLC010000044.1 GCA_027371815.1 Candidatus Melainabacteria bacterium
GAGCAAATAATTTAGTCATAAATTCAGCCAAGGTTGGTTTGGTTATGACAAAATTTATCCAGTTAAGAATAACATCATAATCATCCCAATTAGGCATATTAACAAGAAATTTAGCAGAAATAGTAATATAAACAATAATTGGAATAATAAAAATAATTTTAATGAGCAAATTATTTTGTAAATTACTTAAATTATTTAAACTAACTAATTTCAAATCAAATTACCAATCATAAATTCCTATTCTTGACAAGGTATAATTACTGAAAATTATATTTACTTAATTTTATTATATCGTATTGAATCACCAAAAATCTAACCATGACAACTAGAGTTATCTCATACAAGAGGTTATCCTTGTCAATAATTATTGAGGAGGTAAAATGAGGTGCGCCAGGCTAAGCTTGGTCAAGGGGGATAAAATGAACTAACAAATTTGAAACCTTGAATAGTAACCCTAGCGAGGTAAACCAAGAAGTAAGCGCCGAAGCAGGTAAGCAACCAATGGTTTGCCAACAAAATCGTACAGTAAGCCTGACTAGCAACTGGAAGCAAGTCTTGCGCAATTAGGGTAACCAAAGTTGTGAAGCGTAGACTGTAAGTAGATAGGCCATGCTATTGAGCCACGAAATACTACATATCGTAGAGGTTGACACCGTCTCGTTGATGGAAAACAACACTTTAAATAATACTCTCACGTCTGGAACGGATACTTTTAATTGTGTTTTAATTCCTTTAAATCAATTTTTAGACTTGGGCTTGGATAAAAAGTCCGATGATCTTGACCAACAATAATAGCGGTAACAGTAATGCTTTTACAATCTTTAATATTAAGACTAGAACTATAACCACTCATTACACTTGCTGGATTATTAAGATAAGTAGCAACATCGCTGCGTTTTTCCATTCCAAATGTGGTCGGATAAAATTTATCATTTACTTTAATTATTACGGTAGCCGGGGTATAATTAAGCCCTTTTATCCAGCCCCAGCCTTTAATTATTAGTAAATCTTGCCGGGCAATTACTTGATCAACATGTCCTAAATACCCAGGTTTATATAAATTGGTCTGTTGAAGTGGTAAGGATAGCGGAAGATTAGCTAAAACTGAATTTATTGGTTTAAATGAATGATTGTTAATTGAATTTTGTAATACTTCATAAGCATGCTGATAGGCAATGTTATCAGTTTGATACCATAAAGTATGCTGCAAAATATTATAACGCTCAGCCAATAACTTTACATTGGTATTAATTGAAAACGTAAAAACCAAAATACTCAAACTTGTACAGATAAAACAAATCAGCTTTTGATGTGAAATAAAAGTATTTATTGCCCAAAAATAAATCATCACAGAAAAAATAGCAGTATAACAGTAATATCTCGGTGCCAATGCTGAACCTAAAGAAAGATCAAAGCGGTTAAAAGCAATTACCATGCCCGTAATTATACTAAATGAAGTTATTAAAAAAGCAGTACTGTTATCTTTATAAGATTTTTTAATTAAAAAATAGATAAAAGCTTGAAGTAAAAGAAAGCCCCATAAAGAAGCTAAAAAAAATGAATTACCAGCAACAGGTAAAATATAACCGCCTAAAAATAGTAATAAATACTGAAACCAAATATCTAAATGACTAAATGCAAGATTTCGACATATATTTGACGAATCCGGTGCGCTATAATGCAAAAATATAAAATAAACAAATACAACTAAACAAGTTAATATAAACCAGAGAAAAGTACTTTTGTTATCTTTACGGACAAATAAATATAAAAAAATCACGGGAAAAACTAATAATCCACCACCACCTGTATACAAAGCAATAGTCGCAAATATAAAGGCTAAAACTAAATTATTCAACCGGTTAGAGCTTGAAATAACCGTTATGGCTAATAATGAAAAAAACAATTGCCAGTATTGAGAAATGGATGCCATTGCCCAGCTTATTAATTCCCATTGATTTAAAGAAAACATTAAATATGGTACTGGCAATAAATCAATTATGGTTAAATTGTTTTTTTTACCAATATAAATAATTAATAGAAAGCTTGCAAATAAGCCCAACGCACCAAAAATACTTAAACTAATAAAATCAACTTTTCCTAGCAGAAAATAGCTTATTAAAGAAACCAAATTTCCAAAAACTATTCTGTGTTCATTATGTTGAGCAAATAATTTAGTCATAAATTCAGCCAAGGTTGGTTTGGTTATGACAAAATTTATCCAGTTAAGAATAACATCATAATCATCCCAATTAGGCATATTAACAAGAAATTTAGCAAAAATAGTAATATAAACAATAATTGGAATAATAAAAATAATTTTAATGAGCAAATTATTTTGTAAATTACTTAAATTATTTAAACTAACTAATTTCAAATCAAATTACCAATCATAAATTCCTATATCTTCTTGACAAGGTATAATTACTGAAAATTATATTTACTTAATTTTATTATATCATACCCCTAACATGGCTCAAGTCAACGAAATAGCTTTTGGGTAACAATAGCCAAATTAATTATTATAGTGACAACAAAGCATTCAATAGTATTACTAAAGCGTTAAAAATCAATTTAGGTTTGTCCGGTTTTAACTAATATAATTTATACTGTATTTGCTTACCGTAAATATTAGTTATTCATGTTAATGTCAGGTAGAAATATAAATTGACTTTATATCCAGAATTACAACGTAAAAATTGCCTTATCCTTGGAGCTGGTGGCTTTATTGGCACTAATTTATGCCTAGCACTTAAAAACGCTGGGGCAAATGTAATTGGCTATGGTCGCAAATCACGATATCCTGAAATATTTCAAGATATCGAATTTGTCAATGGCAATTTAAATGAAAGCCAAAAATTAGCCAATTTAATGACTGACGTAGACTACGTCTTTCACTTACTTGGCGATTCATCGCCCGGTAATTCCAGTTTAAATCCTCAATTGGCTATTGATACTGTTAAAGCTAGTCTTGAACTATTAGATCTTTGCCAAGCTAATAATGTTCAAAAAATAATTTTTGCATCTTCAGGTGGAGCAGTTTATGGTAAACCTACTGTCCTTCCTATTCCCGAAACCATGAATCCATCGCCAATTAATTCCTATGGCATAAATATGCTTATGATTGAGAAATATTTAGCTTTGTATAAACATATACATGGATTAGACTACAGCATTTTACGCATTGCCAATCCTTATGGTAAATATCAGCGTAATTTTAAAAATCAGGGAATAATTGCTGCCATTATCGAAAATGGTTTAAAGGATCAAAATATTGAAATATGGGGAGATGGAAATGTTGTGCGTGATTTTATTCATATCGATGACGTAATTGCCGCTTTTTTAAAAGTAGCTAATTATAAGGGTAATCAACATTTATTTAATGTTGGTTCGGGCATTGGTCGAAGTATTAATAACGTAGTAACCGATATTGAAACCATTTTAAACAAAGGTAATATTACTAGAATTTATAAAGAAAGTCGCAAAATTGATATTCCAGAAAATTATTTAAATATCAATTTAATGAAAGCTGAACTTAACTGGCAACCTAAGATAGACTGGCAAATAGGTTTAGCTAGTACAGCAGAGTGGATGCAGCATTATTTAGCAACTGCACCTAAAGTTTCATAGTTTTGACGTGAGCTCTTTAGCAAAAAAAATAATAAACGTCCAGACTGCTAAATAACGAAACTCGTCAGAAACCTCTGTAACGAAGATCTCCCACTAAAAGCAGGGCGCAGGGATCCACTACAAAATTAAATCAAAAGTCATCTTATATATCCTGGCACATAGGTTAACACCGTTTGATAGCCTAAATCTTCACTAACCAAGGGAAATAACCGCTCAAGTGCATGTAAAATAGTAGCATCCAAAGGAACTGGCTCAATAGGATAATCATCGGTCGTTAAATTTAAATCAAAAATAGGCTTTAAGACGTTAGCTCGAGCCCAGAACATTGAACCTACCGGGAAATTAAAATATCGTGGCAGGACAGTTTTTAATTGCATTTTAGTCGCTAATTCACTAGCCATAGCTAAATTTTTCGTCCAATTAATCAAATTTGGATCATCTGGAAAAGCAATACCGGTTGAAGCATTAGAAGCAAGTCTAGAAAAAATAAGATCCATCATCGGATATTTATCACCCAATAAATTCTGCCATAAAAACTGTTGCCAGATTACTCCAAATTCAGAATAACCTTGAGATGCATCAACACTTTTTTTAGCGTGCACATGGCCAATGATATCATATTTCATTAAGTCATTTTTAAAATCAGTTAAAAATGGTTTTAAATCACGACCAATATTTTCTACTACTTTTATATAGACATTACCGGCATCATAATTTTTAGTGGCCTTTTCTAAAAACTGCTTGTTACTTTCACTACAGGTACTAATAAATAAATCACACTTAGATTTATTCACCTTAAGCGCCTGCATAAACTCATCAATTAAGTCAACATAATAGAAATGAGCATGTAAGGCTGCTGTTAATGATGCTATTAACGTCAGGTCAACACTTTCATCATATTTAAGTACTTCATGTTTCCATGCGCCATCTGGTTTACCAGCTCTAATGTAATGGGCAAATGGATTTTCAGCATAGATATTATTAAGATACTGATAAATCTGCGGGTTAAATCCTGAACAAGGTTTTCGGCGATGCTGATAATTAACTGCCCACTGATAGACAAATCGCTTAATAGCCACATCACGATCCTTCGTTTCATTTTTAACATATGGTGCTAAAAAAACCTGCTGATTAAAATCCTTGTCCTGTTTTATAGTTTCAAAATCTATTTTACGCTGTTCAATAGCCTGTTTAGCTTTAATTCCTAATTTATCAATCGATTCAGCATAATGCTTAATATCAAAAGTCGCCTTAGCTATATTTTTTAATTCCTGACCAAATTTATAACGTAAATTCTTATTTCCGCTTAACTGTAAAATAATTTCACTGGCGGCATAATCATCTAAATGAGGAAGTACAAGGTCTTGGGTTATTTTATTAGTTTTTAACAAATCGGGAATACCCCCAGCCTTATCAAAACAGACCACCGGCAGACCAGCCATCATAGCCTGTATGGCTACATTAGGAAGGGGATCTAGCCTTGAACTTAAATAAAATATATCCGCACATTCAAAGACCGCATCCATTGACGTAACTTCACCAAAGAAAATCATTTTATCGGTAAGGTCAGATCGCTCAATCTGATTAGCCAAAAATGCTGAGTAATCCATATCTTCTTCAGGATTATAAGTGTTACCAAACCAAATAAATTTAATATGTAAATCAGGATTTTTCTTGACGATGCGGCTAGCAGTATTTATGAAAATATCAATTCCTTTCCTTAAATAAACCGTTCCACAACCAACAACTAAAATGGTATCATCATCAATTGGACGTAAGGCATTTTTAATTCGTTGCCGTTCAAATTCATTTTTAGCAAATTCTTCATCGGGTAAATTACATAAACCCTGGGGTAAAATATTTAAAGATTTCTTTTCTAATCCATAACAGTGTTTAATAGCTGTATTCATTGTATCAGTAGTTGAAAAAATAATTTCATTACTAAAATCACGGACTCGGCCAAATACATCGTTAGGCTTATGAATACAGCTAGCATATTCATGAATTAATGAGACTGTAGGGATATTATTGCGTGATAAAGGATCTAAAACCGAATTTGAAGCAATGCTATTAACCATAGCATAAGCAATATTATAAGTTTTATTTAAAGCATCTACAATCGTGTAAAGCTGGACACTATCATGAATGGTTTTATCATATGGTCCAATTAACAAATCAGCTTCTTCCCGGAAAAACTCAGTAAGATCTCCGGCTTCTAACAAAAGAACAATTACATTATACTTTTGCTTTAATTGTTTAATCACATTATAAGTGAGCACTGGCGCCCCACTTCGTGTAGCATCATGACTAACAACAAGAATATTTTCTTTATCTGGATTTAATACTTTAAAAATATTTTTAAGTTTTAGTGATTCATGCGTAGTATCAGTTTCATCATTAGATTCTTGCATTACCTGAATTGAATTTGGCGTTCGTCCTTCTTTTTGACCTTCAAGTATAAAATGTATTAATGGATTTATCCCTGAGTCAGCGACATCTGGATTCTGGGTTAAATACCAATAGTTGTCAAACAATGGTCCAGGATCCCTGCCTTCTTTAAAACCAAATAAAAGATAATGTTCCGCTGGATCAATTTTAGCTTTTAACAAATCAGGATTTTGTTCTAAATACCAGCCTGCGTCGAAATACTCATTATTTCTAATCAGCTTGATATTATCCTTAATTAATTCAGCTAAGGCTTTTTCCTGTTGAAGCTTTTTCCCAAGCTTTAACGTAAAAGTCCACCAAAACAATAACAATAAGCGTAAAAATTTACCATCAAGCTTACTATTGGTAATTCTTGCTACTTGCGATCTTGATTCACGCAATGGTTTAGTTAAACGCCAGCTAATTGAAGCTTGGAGTTTATTAATTATTTCATTTAACTCATCAATTTTTTGATGAAGATTATATATATTGTTGTCTTTAAGCCTAAGTATTTCTTCACTTTGCAATATTTTAGAACTTAATATCGAATTCTTCGTAATTTCGGTGTTGAGTAAAGCATTTAATTTCTTTAAATCACTAGCCTGAGCAAGAAGTTTATTAGCAAGTTCTTTAATTTGTTCAGATTCAGAGGTTATCATGATTGCTTAGTAAAAAATTAGTTATCTTAAATAAGTTGTCAAACCAGTGGATTAATTACATTAACTAAATAACTAATGGTAAATTTTATCACAAAACAACTTAATAATTATAATCATTTCAGCTGATTTTTAAGCAATTTAACATAAATATTGGCTAATTGATTTACGCCGGTAAACTTGATTAAATGCACTTCATCAAGCTTACCGCAAACTGTTTAACAATAAATCATTTCTTAAGACAGTTTCTTAAAAGCTAAGGCAAGATTATTGATTATATCACTTGGCAACATAGAGTTTTTGCCAAGTCGTAAGCTAGCAATATCACCAGCTAAACTATGCAGATAAACACCAAGAATAGCTGCGTTAAAACAATTTAATCCTTGAGCTAATAGCGAGCCAATCATTCCGGACAAAACATCACCACTGCCAGCTTTAGCCATGCCACTATTACCTTTAAGATTAATATATACATTATTCTGCGGATCACAAATTATGGTATGACTGCCTTTTAAAACCACCACACAATTAAACTTCTGGCTGGCTGATAAGGCCATGTCAATCCGATTATGTTGAATTTGTGCTACTGTTGTTTTTAACAAACGCGCCATTTCTTTTGGATGTGGGGTAATAATAGCATTACCGCCTAAATCAATATTTTCAAGGCCAGCAATAATATTTAAAGCATCCGCATCATAAAGCTGCGGAATATGCGCAAAATTTTGCTTAATTAAAGACAATAAGCTAACCATAAAATTCTTAGTATCACTATTTTGGGATAAGCCTGGACCAATAACCAAGGCATTTTTAGCGTCAATCAAATCACCAATGTTAATTACGGCGTCTTTGCTTATCGTAAGCTTATTACTTTCAGCTAACGGATAGTAAATTAATTCACATACCGGCAAAGCCTTAACTAAAGATATTGGACAGGCTAAATAACTTAGACCACAGCCAGTCTTAAGGGCACTAAGAGCACTTAAATAACCCGATCCAAGCATTCCGTTGCTACAAGCAATGGTTAATACAGAACCAAAACTGCCTTTATTACTGTTTTCATAACGGTGCGGTAATATTTTTTTAATTAATGACTTATTTGTTAATTTTATTTTAGGATGCAAATTTTGCGGATCTGGCAAGCCAATATCAATTAAAATAATTTTACCGGCATACTCATAACCTGGATGACAAAACAGTCCGGCTTTATAATATCCAAATGTATAAGTCAACTTAGCTTTAATAGCCACTTCCATAATCTGACCATTATCAGCATTAATACCACTAGGCATATCAACAGCTATAATAAATTTATTACTAGCATTAATTTTTTCAATTACCTTAGCATATAGTCCACTTATAGGTTTATTTAAACCAGTACCAAATATAGCATCAATAATTATGTTATAATCTACCCAATTTAAAAGTTCAACATCAGTTATATAGTGAATTCTGTTTTCATCAATAATCTGCTTTAAAATCGTAAAATTGTTACAGGCTTCTGGGGAATTAAAACTAAATTCTGTCTTTGGTTTAATTAAATAAAGATCAACAGCAAAACCATTTTGAATTAAATGTCGAGCAATAACTAAACCATCGCCACCATTATTACCATTACTGCAGATAATAGCAATTTTACCTAAATGCAAAAGCTTATATTTCTCCAGACTTTGATAAACACCAAATCCGGCTAATTCCATCAACACTTGCGCCCAATTAGAATTTACATCATTAATCCACTTACTTTCTAATTGACGAAGCTGATTACTGGTTAAAACTAAATTCTTATTACGCATTTACTAACGCTCCTTGATTATCAGTAAGCACAAAACATCTTGCCAAAGTATCATTGTCAAGTTTACGAAGAGCTGGCTCACCATTAAAACATTTTTCTATGGCTAAATTACAACGAGTATTAAATCTACAGCCTGTAATCAATTGACTAAGTTCAATTGGCTTACCAGCTATAGGCATAAGTTTTTTAACATTAAAATTAGGTATTGAATTAATTAAACCAATTGAATAAGGATGTTGGGGTCTTGCAAAAAATTCATTGCTCTTGGCATATTCCATTATCTGACCTGAATACATTACGACGATTTTATGACACAAACTAGCCACTACGGATAAATCATGAGTAATTAATACTATCGTCAACTTCCTTTTAGTTTGAATTTCCTGAAGTAGTCGTAAAATCTGAGCTTGAATGGTTACGTCCAAAGCCGTAGTTGGTTCATCAGCAATTAAAACGGTAGGGTTTAAACTTAAAGCTAAAGCAATGATTATCCTTTGCTTCATCCCGCCTGACAATTCATGTGGATATTTATTAAATTTTGTTTCAACATCATTTAAATGAACTTGCCTTAAAGCATTTAAAGCTAATTCTTTAGCCTTACACGAATTGATTTTTTGCTGATTTACAATAGCCTCAACCATCTGAAACCCAATAGTATACAAAGGATTTAAACTAGTCATTGGATCCTGGGGAATATAAGCAATTTGTGAACCCCGAATTTGACAAAATTGTTCATTAGATAATTCCAATAAATTTTCATTATTAAAAATAATTTCACCAGTAAGTTTAAAATTAGTTTTATCTAATAATCCTAACAAAGCCTGGCTGGTTAAACTTTTACCTGAACCAGATTCACCAACAATGCCTAAAATTTCACCTTGATAAATTGGCAGACTAAAATCAATGATGAGTTTTTTTTTATCTTGGGAGAGTTCAATATTTAAGTTTTTTATATTGATAACTGGTTCATTAGACATTAAAACTTACCTAAATGCTAAAAATGAATTATGATATTACTAAGTACTTGAGGTCAATTTTTGTGAATAATCAAATCAACAATCAAAAGATTACCAAAGATATATTAGTTTTTCAATTATTAGTCAAACTAAGTCGCGAAACAGACAAATTAACCAAATTAGCTGATGATATTGATGCTCATGCAGTGTCGCCCCAGGCCAAATCAGCTTTAAACATTATTGCCACCCAAGTTCAAACCTTACTTAGTACTATAAATAAGTCTTTAGACCCTTTATATAAGCTTTACGAACTAGATCCTGGGATGAAAAAAATTGGTCAACCCCTTCAAAACAACGTCATTGAAAATACGGTATTTAATGATGTCCTTATGGATGACTCTTATGACGAAGATTCATTGTGGTCAGAATTTAAAAACTAACTAATTAATTCTTGGTTACTTCTTGTGAACACTTGGCGAACTTGCTTCTAAATTACCGTTACTATCATAAATCACTACCGGAGCAAAAGGCTTTAACTCATTTAAAATTTGTGATTTATCACCTACAACGATTATGCTTAAATCATTTAAATTAACATATTTACGAATTACATCCTGTATCTGGCTAGGTGTAACAGCCATAATATTATTTGCATAATTAGTCAAATATTCAACCGGTAAGTCATTTAATTTTGCATCAATTAACTTACCAGCCAAACCCATTTGACTTTCAACTGCTAACTGAAAACTGCCCGCTAAATGATTTTTAGCATCATTTAGTTCTTTATCAGCTACCTGTACGTTTCTTAATTTATCTAACTCATAAAGGAATTCTTCCAGGGTTGGTGCTGTTACATTATTGCGGACTTCGGCGTAGGAAACAAAATCACCAGCCATTTTATGAGCATTAAGATGTGAATAAGCTCCATAAGTATAACCTTTTTGTTCACGAATATTTAAAAATAAACGAGATCGAGATGACCCACCAAGTATTTCGTTAGCCACCAAAAAGGGAAAATAGTCTTTATCACTACGTTTAATTCCAATATTACCAAGCCAGATATTAGACTGAACCGATCCGGGTCGATCCACTAAATATATTTGTTTATGATGCTTAGCGTTGACAGCTAAATCATGCTTAGCAATATGGGGTAATTTAGCCCAACTTTTCTCAAAATCATCTTTAATAATTTCTTTAAGCTTATCGCTATTAAAATCACCAACAACAACTAACATAGCATTATTGGGTAAATAATTTTTCTTATGAAAATTTTCCAAATCTAATTTTGTAATTTTTTTAATAGTGTCCGGTTTAGGAGAAACTACTGCATATGGATGATTATTATAGATAACTTTATTAAATCTCTCGTTAGCCAAAAAATCCGGCTCAGAACGCTTTAATTCAAGCTCTTGAATTAAATTAGTTTTTTTTAAAGTCAATTCATCCTCCGGAAATGTTGGATCAATAACAACACTAGCCATAAGCGAAAACAACTTATTAGTATACTTAGACAGTCCTTGCGCCTTAACTAAGGTAAAATCAGAGTTAGCTCCGCTCGTTATACTGCCACCAATAAAATCAATTTCACTGGCTAATTCTTTGGAATTTAATTTTCCGGCACCTTCAGTAATCATTTGTGATGTCAAATCGGCCAGGCCTAATTTTTCAACAGGATCGCTGACGCTACCAGTTTTAAGTCCTAATAAGGCTGTAATAAAAGGAACTTTATTATTTTCAACCATATATACATCAAGCCCATTACTAAGTTTAAAATTAATTACCTTAGGCAATTGCAATGGTCGTGGTGGTGGCAGATTGGGTGGATTTTTTCGGAAGCTTTCACTTTTTTCACTGCTAATGGTAGCTGGTTCATTAGCTGTACTGACTGAAGCTAACACTAAATTTAAACTATTTGTGCTTAACATTAAAGAAAATAAAATCAATAATTTGCGACATTGACCAAGTTTATTTTCATTATTTAAAATTTGCATTTTTTCTTACTCCTATTAAATTGCAATTAAGATCATGGAGAACCATTTTTTAAGATTAATTTGTATTCATTTAAATAATCATTCCTTCTTCTTTCTTGAAACAGCTCAAGATAAGCCTTACAATAAGCAACCCACTATGATTCGGGTCAAGATGACTTCTTGTCTTTTACATTATCTTTGATACTTTTTGCTTCCACCGGATTCACATTTACGGTTGTGGTACCAGTGTTAGTTAAGATATTTTTTACGGCTTTTTGAATATCGCTAGCGGTTACTTTCATATAATTATTTAAATCTTCTTCAAATAATGCCGGGTTATCATAAAAGCTTTCATACTCACAAATGTTTTCGGCTCGCCCTAATGATCTTTGCAAGGTAAAATGTCCAGCAGAATCAAACATTGATTTTAAGATTTGATTTTTAGCCGTATCCAACTCTTTTTGGGATACCGGACCAAGACTCAATTTCTTGATTTCATCCATTAAAACATCTTTAGCCTGAGCAAAACTAACCCCAGGCTTTAAAATGGTAAAAGTTTCAAATGCTGAAGGGCCACGTCTTTCATCATATTCAGCCGTAACATTTAAAGCAATTTTATCGCCTTTAACCATTCTTTGATATAATCTGGATGAATCGCCACCGGAAAGGATTTTTTCAATAAGACCTAATGCATAATAATCTTGTTCACGGCGAGCTGGTGCTTTCCAGGCTAGCCAAACCGCTTTGGATTTAGCATGACTATCATCAAGGGTAGCAACTTTAGGCTGATTTTGCACCGGTTCAACTACATTGGGTTGTGGTGGCTTAGGACCACTAGATATGGTAGCGAAATATTTTTCAATAATTGGTTTTAATTTTTTTGCATCAACATCACCAACAATAGCCATTACTGCATTATTGGGTGCATAGTACATATTAAAGAAGTCTTTGACATCTTTAGTTGATGAAGCCTCCAAATCTTCAAAAGAACCTATTACGGCATGTGAATTTGACCAATTGTCAAACATCATTTCTTCAAGCTTAATTGCTGAAGGAATATAAGCCTGATTATCAATGCGCATACGTTTTTCTTCTTTTACAGTTTCTAACTGATTATGAAAATTTTCGGGAGTAACCTTTAATGATTTCATCCGATCAGACTCTAACCAAAGAGCCAATTCAATTTGATTACTGGGCATCATTTCATAATAATTAGTAAAATCTGAATGCGTTGAAGCATTTAAAATACCACCAACACTTTCAATATACTTAAAATGTTCAGTTTTACCAATATTTTGTGAGCCTTCAAACATCATATGTTCAAACAAATGGGCAAAACCGGATCGTCCCTTAACTTCATTACGAGCACCAACGTCATATATAATTACTAAACTAGCCACTGGAGCACTATGATC
>DAHXLC010000049.1 GCA_027371815.1 Candidatus Melainabacteria bacterium
TCATAGCTTGAACCTGTTGATGCTCGCCAATAAATTTGCCAAAAGTTTTACGTTGCATAGCATATTTTGTACAGTTATCAATACAGCCTTGGACTAAACCAACCGCTCCAGCAGCTACCGAAAATCGACCATTGTCTAAGGCGGACATGGCAACTTTAAAACCATTACCCACGCCACCTAAAATATTTTCGGCAGGAACTCTCACTTCATCTAAAAATAATGAAGAAGTATCACTAGCTCTTAAACCGAGTTTACCTTTGATAGGAACAGCCGTAAACCCTTTAGTCTTAGTGTCAACAATAAAACAGGTAATACCTTTATGACCTAAACTTGGATCAACTGTACAAAATATGCTATGCAACGTAAAACTTTTGGCAAATTTATTGGCGAGCATCAACAGGTTCAAGCTATGATTGCTGACATGGTCGCTGACTGTGAAGCTGGGCGATTACTATATTTACGAGCAGCATCGTTAAAGAATAAAGGTGTTCGTAATACTAGGGAAACCTCAATTGCTAAACTGTTCTGTGGTGAAGCCGCTAATCGTGCTAGCCATAATGCAGTCCAGATTTTTGGTGGTTATGGCTTTAGTGATGAATATCCTGTTGAACGTTTCTTTAGAGATGCTAAAGTCTTAAATATTTATGAAGGCACCAGGGAAATTCAAAGAATTATAATTGGCCAGGATGCCTTAGGTATCCGTTATGCTAATGGTGAAGATGTTCGCAATCGCCAGTTGTTAGTCGCCACTGTTTAGGCAAGGGTTATTAGGTACTATAAATTTTTAAATAAAGGAGATAAATGTAATGGCAAATGTTTATAAAATGACTGAAATTGTTGCTATTTCTGACAAGTGTTTTAGTGATGCTGTAAGGGAAGGTGTAAAACGTGCGTCAAAAACAATAAGACATTTAAGCTGGTTTGAAGTTGTTGAACAACGTGGTTTAATTAAAGATGGTAATGTTGCTGAGTTTCAAGTAAAAATTAGGCTTGGCTTTAAGCTTGATGCTGAATAAAAATTAACCATTGATTGCTTTCTAAAATTTATGAGGTTTAACATGAGTACCAAAACTTTAACTGACCCTTTTCACCCTATCACGCATGATTTTTTACAGAATCCCTATCCTACATTGGCTAGTATGCGTGCTAATGATCCGCTTATGTGGTCTAGTGTCGGTCATAATTTTTATGTTACTAAGTACGCTGATGCCAAAGCAATTCTAGCTGATTTAGATTTTGAAAAGAATTTAAATAAATGGAAACAAAGTAATCCGATGATTAACATGATTCCGAAGCTTAATGAAGCTATGAAATCAAGAGCGACTTGGATGCTTAATCAAGATCCACCTGATCACACTCGCATGCGAGCAATTGTGAATAAAGCCTTTACGCCAAGTAGGGTTAATGATCTAAAACCTCATATTGAACAAATCGCTAATGAATTGTTGGATAAAATGAATAGCAGTGAACCCGTTGATTTGATAAGTGAATTTGCCTTTCAAATCCCCGTTATTGTCATTGCTGAATTGCTCGGTGTGCCGACTAGCGATCGTCATAAATTCAGAGATTGGTCTAATGCCATGGTTAAAGCTAGTGGTGTGCTTATGGGTATGAGTAGTGGCAAAGATAGTATGGCGCAAAAAATTCAAAGTAACATGGATGCTATTAATGCTCAGGAAAAATTCCTTAATTATTTTAAGCCTATAGTTGATGAACGACGTAAGGATCCCAAAAATGATCTTATCAGTGCATTAGTTGAAGCAAGTGATAATGGTAGTAAATTAACTAAAGATGAAGTTTTAGGGAATTTGGTTTTGCTTTTAGTGGCTGGTCACGAAACTACGGTAAATTTAATTGGCAATGCTATCCACTCACTATTATTAAACCCTGAACAATTAAATTTATTAAAAAATGATTTTGGTTTATTAACGCACACGGTTAATGAAGTATTGCGCTATCAAAGTCCGGTTCAAGTTGTACGTCGCTCTTCGAGTGAAGATTTGATTTTAAGTAATAAGGAAATTAAAAAAGGCAGTATGATGGTTATTCTTCTAGGCTCGGCTAATCGTGATGAAGAAGTTTATGAAAATGCTGATAAATTTGATATAGCCCGTGATAGCAGTAAGCATTTGTCCTTTGGTCAGGGTATTCATCATTGCCTTGGCTCATCCTTAGCTACGGCTGAAGGTGAATTAGCTCTTAAGGTTCTACTTACAAAGTTTCCTGATTTAAAACTAGCTACAACACAGTTGGAATATAAGGATCCTTTTGCTTTAAGAGGTTTAAAAGAATTACCGATTAAATTAAAGTAAAAGTTATGACATCAGATTTAGTGTCAGTATTCTTACCTACTTATGCACGATTTCAAAGCGGGTATTTAAAATCATCAATCGATTCAATTTTGGCGCAAACACATCAGAATTTTGAGTTGTTTGTTGTTGATGATGGTTCAGTTGATGGTACGAAAGATTATATTGAAGAATTACATAGTCAGGATAAGCGGATAAAACTGGTAAGATTTGAAGAAAATACTGGTTTATTAGCCTATACTACAGCTAAAGCCTATATAGAATCATCGGGTAATTATATAAGTTTTATTTTTGATGATTGTACTTATGCACCCAATCATCTTGAATTATTATTGACTGAATTTAAACAACAGCCGCAAACGGGTATGGTGTATGGAAAATTATTAATTAAGCATTTAGATAGTGAAGATGAAATTTATGGTCAAGCAACAACGCTTAATGAATTAGGCGTAGACAATTGTATCGGTAATGCTGCCGTGCTTATTGCGCGTGAAGTTATTGAAGAAATTGGCTGGTATGATCCCCATATAATTTTAAAACGCTTTTGTGATTGGGATCTTTGGCTTAGAATTTTTTATAAATTTAAAGTTGGTTTTGTCGATGAAATTGTGGCAACTGAATATGGGCCTTCGTTAATGGATTCTTTAGGTAATTATCATATTGCTAATATTCCTTTAGTGAGAAAATATATTGCCAGTAATCGTATGAATAAATTAAGTCCTTATAATATTATTAATGGTAACTATTCTTTGACAGATATAAGTTTTGATTTGAGTAAGGATGAAAACTATGAATTAAATTTATTGATTTTAGATCATTATATTCGCTGCGGAAATTTAGCTAAGATTGCACAAATTTATCCAAAAATTCAAGACGAACCATTTATCAAACAAAGTTTAATAAGGTTGAAAAATTCTTGTCCAGATAAACAGGATGGAACGTTTTATGAAGTTTTGGGCAGTGTTTGGTTTTATATTCATTATTTTAAACGAGCCTATGCTAATGAACGAATTAAATTACATGGAATTATTAATGAATATTTAAAGGAAAATGAAGATACCTTGTTGGTAAATGAGGAGATTTTAAATAGTCATTCTTGGAAAAATAACTAAGCCTTTACGGGATTTTAATAATTTTTGGTTAAAATTCTTTAAAAAAAAATAATTATTTACAAGGCATTCTC
>DAHXLC010000063.1 GCA_027371815.1 Candidatus Melainabacteria bacterium
CAATTTCTGAAGTCATCTTAAATCTGCTTATTCAATTATTTGGTTATTTTGCTGTTTTTACCAATCGTTCATAATGTTTAGGATCTTCATGTTTTATAAGTTCTAAAATACTGGTCAAAATTTTAGGGGTTTCAGATAAAATTGTAAGATCGTGATCGGGTTCAGAAATACTATCAGAATGTGAAAATTTATTTACGAAATCAGAAATTGTATTAATTTTACCCTTGTCGAATTTTTCCACAGCATTAATTTGCTGGCCAAGACCGTTAATATTTGGATATCTAAATGCTAAGAATATTTCCAATAATCTTCTGGCAATATTTGGTAAATAGTAATATTCTTGAAGACTTTTTGAATCTGAATTTGCGTTTTCTTTAACAAGTTTAAATAAATAATGGTATTCATTATTGTAATCAACCAACAAAGGATCAATTTTAAATATTTTGGCAGCTCTAAACCCATTAACCATTTCATTCTTTATTTGAAAAATACTATAATATTTATTTTTTTCATCATTACGTTCAGTGAATTGGAATTTATACCAATTTTTAACTCGATTAAAGAAACTAAAATTATGTGTTAAAATAAAAAGTTGTTTAGTATCAATACAACGCTCTTTAATTCTCCCAAATGCGGCATGAAGAGCATTAGAATCTAAACTTGAAATAGGATCATCAATTACTACAATTGTTTCTTCAATTTTAATATTCTTATCTTCTAAAGATTTTAGGAAATAAAGCAATGCAATTGAAGATTTTTCACCATCGCTTAAGTTATCACAACTAGAGTCGTTCCTTGTTATAATATAACCATTTTCTTCAACAGCAAATTTAAGTTCATTATGACCAAGATAAGAAACCAATTCCTCATTAAGTTCTTCAGCTGGTTTTTGATGTTTTAGAATTAATGTTTTTAATTTTTCAATTTCATTTGTTGATTCTTTAATTTCATTATCTAAAGAATTTTTACTTTCAGCAATATTAGCAAGTTCGACATTTAATTGCTTATATTCTTCACATTTATCTGTAGCATAAGAATATTCAATTAGCTGGCATGCCTCTTTAAGAGTTTTCGAAAAATTAGCTGTACGTTCATTGTGTTTAGTTATAATAACATTAACTGATTCAATAAGTTTTTTTAATTCTAAAAATTTTAATTCTGAAAAGCCTGGTTCTAACTTATCCAGAGTATCATTTTGAAAAGGTGTTATAGACTTTTGTTTAAGGATAACATTTAAAGAATTAAATAGTTTAATGAATTGACTATTTAATTCTTTAAGATCATTTATAGTATTTTTATAATCATGTTGTAAATCTTCATAAAATCGTGCATAATCAGGTGCATCCAAATTATTTTGAAATTTTGAATCTATTAATTGAATTTCATCAATTACAATATTAATTTCACCTTGTAATTTTGAAAAAGCATCATTAAAATGTGAATTTAATTCTTTTATACGCAACTCTGTAATTTCATTTTTACAAAATTTACAGACATCTTTATCATTTGAATGTAGCTTAAGACCATCTCTTATCCAATTTACAACATCAGGATTTTCTTTTAATTCATTAAGAACTTCGGATGTAATTGATTGAATTAATAATTTATCAATTTTAGAATACAATTCATCTAAATTAGGGGAAATAACTTGATTAATATTTTCTTTTTGTTGTGAATTAATGATTTGGATTAACTCCATATGCTTTTGATCGTCTAAATTCACTTTAGTTATTGAACCATCAATAATTTTATTAATTACATTTTTAAAATCAGTTTTATTATAATTAGTATAATTAGGATCCTTTGAAACAAGTAGTTTATCTTTTACGCTTTTAGCACCATCAATAAATAATTTATCGATCTGGTTATTTTTTTCTTTTTCATCT
>DAHXLC010000083.1 GCA_027371815.1 Candidatus Melainabacteria bacterium
AGCTACCAATAAGGCGTTTACTAAAAGCTTCATAACTATATAAGCGCTTACATAAATCAATATAATTACGGCATAACTGTTCATAAGAAATTTTAAGTGGTATTATATTACTGGATACAATATGATTATTACTTGGTTGGAACTCCTGTTTAATTCGTCCTGACTGATTAAGCCTTTCAAACAGCGGTGTTTTCGGTAAGGCCTGTAACAGTCCAATCATCGGTAGTAAGATATTAGAATTTTGCACAAAGTCAAAAATCTCTGCAAAAACCGATTCATCATCATTGTCAAACCCAACAATCATTCCTGCAAACACAAACATGCCATAACGCTGAAATATTTTAATAGCCTGAACTAAATCGACTTTTAAATTTTGAACTTTATTGATCTCGAGCAAACTAGTTTTACGGGGGGTCTCAATACCCACAAACACTGCTTGAAAATTTGCAGCTTGCATTAACCCTAAAAAAGCCTCATCGCTAGTTACATCAACACTAATTTGTGCATGGAAAATTAGTGGGGTAGCTATACTTTGATTCAATTTAACTAATTCACTTAACAATTCACGGGCATGGTGTCGATTGCCCGCAAAATTATCATCAGCAAAAAAGATAGCCGGTGCTCCAGCCTGATACCAAAGCTTAATTTCATCCATAATTCTAACTAATGGCTTAATTCTTACTTTTCGACCAAACATAACGGATATATCGCAAAATTCACAATTAAAAGGACAACCGCGCGAAGTTTGAACAATGCCTTGAGCATAATTGTCCATTTTAACTAAATCCAGCCTTGGCAATGGAATATCCTTTAAGGCAACCCAACCATGCTCACAATAGGATTGCTCAGGCTGATTAATACGCAAATCTTTAATAAATTGCGGCCAAGTATATTCCGATTCACCTTCAAACAAAACATCAGCATACTTCCTGCACTCATCAGGCATTAAACTTGCGATAGGTCCACCAATAACCACAATTTTGCCTTGATTTTTATATAACTTAGCCAATTCAAAAACTCGATCCTTTTGCACTAAATAACCACTAATACCAACCACTTCATCGGGAATATTTAATTTAGCCAATTCAACATGTTCATCACAAATAGTAACTTTTATATCTTCTGGTGTCAGTGCAGCTAGGGTCATCAAATTAAGTGGCGGGAAATTAGCCTTAAATCCACTTAAATCTCTACAGTAATCCATTCCCCAAAAGGAAGGCGGAAATTTTGGCTGTATTAAATAAATGCCTGAAATCATAATAGCTAACCCCATTTTTATAATTATTACTGCCATTCAACTTAACTAGCCGTAATAATTATATTTTTAATAAAAAAAATTATACGAAATACTATACAACAAATAATTTAAAATAAAGCTTAAACTTTTAAATATGTTAATTAAGCCCTATTCAATATATTATATTTAGTCATCAAAGTAAATATTGGACATATTTATCTAAACTAACATAACCCAAATAAAATAAAACTTTTAAATAAATTTTCACAGCAAAATTCATTGGAATAGTTGATGCATATACAGCTATATTGCTAAAACGTACGTACATTGAATTTGCCAAAAACATTAATAGTCAAAGTGTCAAATATTTTAATTTCGTACCTGATTCTTGCAAAATTGGTTTAGATTACAAAGCTACTGAATTTATTAGCTTGCGCTTGACAACGTATTTTGCTTAAGATACAATAACAATGTATAAATGACAAAAATTTGGCTACTTTTGTCAAAATCAATTTAAATTTACAAATTATTGCAATGCCTGCTATATGGAATTTTACTATGCCAGATAAGCCTAAATATTAAGCCAATTAAAAAATGAAACATTTAAAATATACATTATTGATACTGATATTTATTTTAAGCTTATTTTCTGAAGCAAAAATCAATGCTAATATAGCTAATCTTAAAAGCAGTAAAATCAATATTATTATTTTAATAAATAAAAAACAATACAATAATGCTCTATCTCAAATTAATGAGCAATTAAAATTTTATCCTAAGGATCATGAATTATATAATTTACGTGGTATTTTAAATAATACAACTGGCAATTATAAGCTTAGTATTAATGATTTTAAAAAGGCAATAAAGCTTTCTGTCAATCCAAAAGTTTTAGCATCTAACAACAATAATTACTACGTTAATTTATGTGAGTCTTATATTAATCTAAAAGATTATGCAAATGCTAAAAATAGTTTAAAAAAAGCACTAATCCGAAATCCCGACTTAAACATAACAAATATAGGTCAAATGGATAGTGTTGCAGCTTATGAGTATAAACTATTTCCCGATGAAGCTAGCTATAAAAGATGCTTAAAAGCTGTACAAGAATATTTCCAATCTGATAGTAACTTAAATAATAAAGAACTGACTTATTCATGGATGGGTGAGTTTTGCACGCTTTTCAGGGTAGGAAATGAACAGTTAAATTTTTTTGATATTGCCATAAAAATTATGCCAATAGATTATCATAATTTTTTTTATCGCGCAAAATATTACATTATTCACGAGCAGTTTGATAAAGCTAAGCAAGATTTAGAAAGGGCTCTTAAGCTTCATGATAATGATCCTGATATTATTATGACTTATGCAGTAATGAATTACTTAAGTAAAAATTATTTTAATTCATTAAAATATTGTAAAATTATTATTGCTGAACAAAATAAGACCTACCTCTGTAAAGCTCTATTAATAAGTTGTTTTGACTATAATGAAATGCCTATATATAAATTTATATTTGGCCATAGTGAAATGGATAAATATTTAAATCGGTTAGATATCCCCCGCTTTAATAAGATTCTTCTGAAATTTGCTATTGGTGATTTAGATATTACCAATAAACAGGTTCAAGAAAAATATACTAAAGAGCTAAATGGCCCTTACTCTTGGATTGGCGATATTTATAAAGGAACTATCAAAAAAGATTCTTGGGGTAATAATATTAATTTAACAAATCTCTGGTTTAGTAATCTGACTTATTTAGGATTAACTTATGACAACAAAACATTAAGAGAATATGGCGGGTCACATGATTTTGAGTTATGCACTCGCTTAATAGCGACTTGTATATATTCAGATATTGAAGATCCAACATATTTAATATTTAGAGCATTTTCAGAAAAACATGTCTTTGATAGTTATAGATAAATTTTCTGTTCCATAGTGGACTGATTTTACTTTACACTTAACATTGAAACCAGGGTCTTAAACTATCAAAGTGGAAATTGCTTAGACTTTAGCGTAATTATTGTAAGAGGTTATTGTTAAAGGTTAAGGCTGAAAATTTTTAGCAATAATTAACAATACATCATTGCTAATGGTAATCTGTTCATGAATTTGCCAATTTTGAAACAATTCATTAATAGATGAATTATTATATTGAAAGTAAAACATTCCTTGGGTTAAACGATCATTAGAGACTAAGGTTTTATCTTCGAGAACTTGACTATTTTCCAAATCCGGATAATTTTGCCTAATTGCCGTAATAAAATAACCGCCTGGCATAATTATGGACTTTAACTGCTGGACTAAATGCTTAGCCAAATTAAAAGTCAAATGTTCAAGAATGAAAAAAGCAATAACAGCATCAAAACTTGCATAAGCATATGGCATGTCTAAAATATCACTACAGTCAAAATCAACTTCCAGATCAAGTTGTTGCCCACGGGTCAAAGCTTGACCAATAGCTAATTCACTAATATCAATTCCGGTCACCTTAAAATTACGCTTAACCAATTCAATGGTTTTATCTCCATTTCCACAAGCTAAATCTAATATATTAACTACTTTAGCTAAAGATAGTAAATTTAAGATTTTAGCAAAATATTCTGTCGGTATAGCAAATTCATTAACAGTATTGTGATCAAGCCAAAATTTCTGCCAATAATTGATATTGTTTAAATAGATTTTTGAATTTAAAAAGTCAATATTTTCATGATAATTTAAAACTAATTTTTTTTTCATTATTTTTTTAATGTTGAATAATCGATTTTAGATTAAAATAATAACAATAAAATCACTATAATTTGACAAAGTTTAGTATTTAATAATTTAATAAATTTGCAATTCCTTAATCTATTTGTAACTTTAATATTAGACATAAGATTAAAATGTTATAAATTGGGCAAATATTATATTAGGGTCAATCTTTATTAAGATTTAGGTTTAATGATTACCAAAAGTATTATTCCAATTCAGTCCATAATAATTCAGCACACTGGTTCTGAATCATTACCAATGAGTATTTTAGAGCCTAAAAAAATCCAGCCTTTTCTAAGGGAAATCGAAAAATTTACCATTGAAAACAACCTAGAGCCCTTAATTGTTTATTGGTCTAATGACAATGCTAAAAAACTGTTACCGAAAAACGAAGATTTTCTGCGTTTACAGGAAAAGGCTAATTATTTAGGCGTTTTTTCTAATAATAATAAAGACTCACTTGACGAATGGAGTTTTTTGGTAGAAAGTCTCGGTTTATGCCTGGTAGTAAACGGCCTTGAAATTTCCGAAGCCAGTAACACTTATAAATACGAATGTATTGGCTCGCTAAATCCCGACATAGTTGACAAGGTATTTACCCGTTTAGCCTCCAATCTTGAAGAAATTAACCAGGCTGAATTTAACAAATTACTTGATGCTCGCAAAGATATGCATTTTCGTGGAACCAATCACATTCATATTCCTACAATAAAATCTTATTGGCCAAAAATGCAGTCGCAAATAATCCAAAGTGCTGACCCTGACCTAAATACGCCAAATTTATCCACTAATCAAAATCTACAAACCACTGACGTTGAAGCCAATAACACCATTCAACCAATTGTGATTGACAATATCAGTAATCAAGAGTTTTTATTAGTTAGCACGAATGAAAAGTTAACTAAAGCCTTAACGGCTTATCCGGAAAGTTTAATCACCAAACCGGTTAATATTAATGCTCCAGTCAAACCTTCTTTACCACCTGCTAAAGCCTCAAAACCCCTAATTTTTCCAGATTTAAATGGTTCAATTTCGGACAAAGCCCAAACACTTTACAAGCAAATCTTACAAGATTTAAAACTAAACGAAGATTTTCAAGTTGTTTTAAACTCAGCCGTGGAAAGTTTAACTAAAGCCCTTAATGCTGATCGTGGCTTGCTATGGTTAATTGAAGATGAAAACACCAGTGTTACCTGCGAGTATTCAGTAAATGAGCAAAACTGTTTTGCTAATATACCAATTCCGGCTGATGAATCATATCGTTTTATGAAAGAAATTCTCAGTTATTACCAAGATGATAATAACAATGATGTAGCAGTTAATATACCAGATCTCAAAGATGTGCAAAAAGAAAACCGCCTTTATAAAAACTGCGGTACAATTCATTCTTTATTTGAATTAGGTGGTGTACGGGGAGTGTTAATCGCTAAACTACATTCACGCAACAAGGTTTTAGGCTTCCTGGAATTACATCAATGTTCTAACGCTAGACATTGGGGTGATGATGATTGCCAAACCATTATCAGTGTCGCTAAAATGATTTCCGTAGTTTTGAAACAAGCCGAAGATCAAAAAAATATTAGTGAACGAGCCAGTGAAATGGAATTATTAAAAGACATTGCCGAAAAATTTCGCAAATCGCGCAATAATAATAACAATAATAATACCACTAACACAATCAGCGAATGTGTTAACATGGTGGCCAAGAATTTTGGTTTTAGCAAGGCTCAAATATACTTACATGACCAGGAAGAAAATTGTCTTAAAGGTCAAATTCCCAATAATAGTTTAGCTGAAATCCCTTTAACTAATACGGACAATCCATTTATAACCGTATTCAAATCAGAAAAAGCTAAATTTTTTAATATAGAATCTAATATCCGAAAACAAGATATCATTTTTGAGCACAAAATTGCCTGGTTAATCCCTCTGAAGGCTGAAGGAACAACTCTTGGTGTCTTAGGTCTTTGGGATTTGGATGAAAAACGTAATATTTACTCAGTTATGAGCAAACAAAAACAAACTGTTGGTGAAAATATCTCGGATAATTTTGCCAGTGTAATTAGAGCAGATCAAGCTATTACCATCATTGAAGCCCATCAAAAACGCACTGATTTAATTAATTCAGTGTCCCGAGAAATTAAAGAATTCAATAAAACGCTAAATCAAGCTGATGCCATCCGCCAGAATTTATCTATAGTATCACAAAGTACAATTACAACCTTACAAGAATATTTTGAACTAAAATCCTGTATGCTAACGCTCCATGGTACTGATAAAAATTCATTAAACCAAACCAAAATTGTTTATGCACCAGGTTTAAAAACAACTGAAGGAATTGAACAAACCTTTGAAACTGAACTAACAGCAATTTATAAATTCCTCATAAATATTTATTTAGCCGACCTACGCCAAGGAAAGCCAATTATACTTAACAGCCACGATCTTCAAAGTCTTGGAATACCAAATCAAGTCCCTTTTACCTTTGAATTTTTAAAAATAGTACCATTAGTCCATGAAGAATTCAAAGGTTCTTTATTTATGATTTTTAATCAAAAATCTTTAAATAAACTGGACAGTGAAATGGTGTTTGATATAGCAGATAGACTTGCCTCAGCCGTATCTAACGCTCAAACATTTATTGACAAAGACAAACAGGCAACTACTGATCCAATGACGGGTCTCTATAATCGCCGCCATTTTAATGAAAAACTGGCCGCTGAAATAAATCGCTTCCATCGTTCAGGTCGCTATTTTTCATTTATTATTGTTGACTTGGATTTCTTAAAAAAAATCAATGATACTTTAGGTCATCAATTTGGCGACTTAGCAATTATCCACATCGCTAAAGTAATCCCAAATTGTATTCGTGATGACGTAGATGTAGTGGGTAGGTTTGGTGGTGAAGAATTCACGATATTATTACCAGAAACCGACTATCAAGGAGCCCTTACCGTTGCGCAAAGAATTTGTGAATCAATAAGAGCTGAACCAATTGAAGGTATTGGTATTGTAACAGCGTCATTAGGATTAGCAGTTTTTCCTAATGATGCAAATGATGCTGATGCATTATTTGAAGCTGCCGATAAGGCCTTGTATCTAGCTAAAAAACGTGGTCGTAACCGTGTTTGTTCAGCTGCAGAAAGCTATGATATTGAAGTTTTACAAAGTGAGCCAACTGCTATTCCCGATAAAACAAGTGAAAAACTCATCTTACAAAACGATATTAATATAAATTTAAAATACTTTGCTGAAGAAGGTATTATTGGTTTATGTACAAAAATAATTGAAATGGTCGATCAATTAGATTCTTACGGTACGGAAAGAACGCCAAGAGCTTATGATTATGCTTTAAAAATGGCCAAAGCACTTAGATTATCTGATGAACACGCTAAAATAATTGCTTTGGCCACCAGTTTATGTAATCTAGGTAAATTAGGAATACCCGAAACGGTTCTTAATAAAACCGGACCTTTAACTGAAGAGGAAATAAAATTAGTAAGAACCAGTCCAACTATTGGTGCTAAATTACTCGAGCCCGCCAAATTGCTACACAAAGTTGCCGTAATTATTCAATATTTCCGGGAAAACTATGATGGCAGTGGTTATCCTAACGGTATCAAAGGTGATGAGATTCCCGTTGAGGCACGCATTGTGTCAATAGTTGATTCATTCACCGCAATGACATCAGACAGACCCTATCGCAAAAGCTTAAGCCCAGAAGAGGCCTGTAACATTTTAAGTACTGGATCTGGCACTGAATTTGACCCAAGGTTAGTAAAAATCTTTTTGTCAATTCTCCAACGTGAACATAAAATAAATGCCTAATCATCTAAAAACAAAAATATTTACATTATCTACCTTATTATTCTGTTCAACCATTTCAGCTACTTTAGCCAATAATTCTAACCATAACATTAATAATAAAATCAACATCACAAAAGAGACAAGTGTAGGAAAAACACTTCAATCAGCTGATGATTTTTTTCGAGAAATTTATGCAACTAAAGTTGACGAAAAAGTAGATAAAGCTAAACCATTTTTACTAATTGCTAATGACAAAATTTATTTATATAAATCAAATTTTATTACAGCCAAAACCTTAATTCCAGTAATTTACAATCTATTAAAATCCGTAGATCATATTCCATTGGCTGTTTTTGTATTACTTGACGATAAAACTGACCAAATACTAGATGAAAATACTATTTTAAAGCTAAAAAAACTAGAACAATTTTCTCATAAATTATCAGATCGTTTTGAATATAGTTACATATTAGATGATACTGTAAAAAATCAAATTGAAATTTTAAAAGCAACTTCCAATTTTTGTCAGCCTATAATTGAAAAAAA
This sequence comes from Candidatus Melainabacteria bacterium, assembly GCA_027371815.1. Lineage (GTDB taxonomy): Bacteria > Cyanobacteriota > Vampirovibrionia > Obscuribacterales > JAKAZS01 > JAKAZS01. Next base: position 8,348 of record DAHXLC010000083.1, read on the forward strand.
ACAAATTTCTCAAGATAATCTCCAAAATTTTGCTAGTTTAATTACCAAAGCTTTAATGAAAAATGCAGACATTGCCACTGCGAATTTATTAGAAAATTTAAATAGTTATTTACAAGAATTGGATTTTAACGAACAGAATAAAAAAGCTTTACATGTAATTATTTTAACTGCTCATATGGCTCAATCCAAACAGTGCATTTATCAATATTTCCAAAAATATTTTAATGAAACTGCCGAAGGGCATCATATAATTGTTCTTGAAGATTCAAATACTGATGAAATGGCTATTAAATTATTAGGTAAACATATCCTTGATACTGATATAGCTAATGCATTTTTTAACGATCCCGATCGAATGCATAAAGATCTCTTATATCAAGCAGCACAAAAATATCTGGGTAAACAAAATGAAAATTAATACCAGTTTTAAACCATCACTAAAAGCTTTAAGCTTTACCGAATCAGTAATTCGCGAAATGTCCCGCATCGCAGTTTCGCATAAAGCAATTAATTTAGCTCAAGGCTTACCAGACTTTGAAGCCAACTTAGATTTTAAAGAAGCTGGAGCGCTTGCAATTAAAGATAATATCAATCAATATGCCATAACTTGGGGCGATAAATTGCTAAGACAGTCTATAGCTGATAAATACAGTTCAAGCTTAAATAGTGCGCTTAATCCTGAAACCGAAATAACAGTTACCTGTGGCGCTACTGAAGCAATGATTGCCACATTTTTAGCACTCATAAATCCTGGTGATGAAGTTATTATGTTTGAACCATATTATGAAAATTATGCACCCGATACCATTTTATCCGGTGCGCAACCTAAATATGTCCAATTACAGCCACCAAATTGGGAATTTAACGAAACCGAATTAACCCAAGCTTTTAACAATAAGACTAAGGCTATAATTATCAACACCCCACATAATCCAACTGGAAAAGTCTTTAATCTAGATGAATTAACGATAATTGCCCAGCTTTGTCAAAAGTGGGGAGTTATTGCGATCACAGATGAAATTTATGAACATATACTTTATGATGAGGCGAAACACATTTCTATAGCCAGTTTACCAGGCATGGAACCTTTAAGTGTAACGATTAATAGCCTATCTAAAACCTATAGTTTGACTGGCTGGAGGGTAGGCTGGGCGATAGCTAACAGTGAATTTACTAAAGCCATTCGCAAAGTGCATGATTTTTTAACCGTTGGTTCACCAGCACCACTACAAAGAGGCGCAGTAAGAGCTCTTAATGCCGATGCAAAATTTTATGCTGATTTAAAAGAAAGTTACAATTATCGCAGGAATTATCTTAAAGAAATTTTAGATAATTATAGCTTTAACTATTATAATCCAAGTGGTGCCTATTACATTTTTACTGATATTAGTAAATTTGGCTATGCTAACGATCTAGATTTTGCCAAAGCCTTAGTTAAAGAAGTCAAAATAGCAGTAGTGCCAGGATCTAGTTTTATAAATAATGAAAAAATCAAGCATAAATATGTACGTTTTTGTTTTAGTCGTAAACAGGAAACTTTAGCCTTAGCCAAAGAATACATGACTAAGTTTAAGTCTATTATCACGGTCTAATGTTGTTAGTTATTTGATATAAAAAAAAATTATTAAATAATGACAACCAATACAAGTTGCCAAATAATTTGCTAAAAATATTTATTTAGATATAATAAATTCATCAATTATTTGGTCGCTAGCAGTTACCTGCTTAATTTTTAAACTGTTAGCCGTTTCTTCTACAAGCGTAAATGAATAATCATTACCTAAATATATATTGGTAAATTCTTCTTGATTATCTTTAAATACTTTAGGATTGTATAATGGTGCGCCACCACTACCAGTAACTAAATAAATTACCCCCTTAGGCTTTGTTTGCTTTTTACCATCATATATTTTATCTAAAATAAATGATGGTTGTTTATTTGTGTTCTCTACGTTATTAGTATTGAAATTTAACGGATAAGATCTTTGGTAACAATGAGCATGTCCGGTAAAAACCAGATCAACACCGTACTTCTGGAAGATATCACTCAAACTTCGCATATGATTTTCTTGATGATGAAAAGGATCACTAGAAAAAGCCGGCTGATGGTAACAGACAAATTTCCATTTACAAGCTTTAGCTTTTAACAAATCGGTTTCAACGAATTGTCTTAAAACGGGATCTTTCCAGTCCTGATATGGGTTAGCATCGAGAACAAGGATATGAGCATAACCCCAATCAAAAGAATAATTTGCCATAGCAGGAAATCGATCAAAGGTTGAATTTAAAATTTGTTTTTTCATTTTATTACTACAGGCCACTGACAACCATGGGTTATGTTTTAAGCTGACACCATTTAAAGGCTCATCAAAAAAATAAAAATAACCAAGCGCATCTTTATGAATACTTAAATCCGTTTTATAATCGGCACCAGTAAGTGCCATATCATGATTACCTAAGGCCGGAAAAAACATAATTGATCTTAATAATGGCGCACCACTAAATATAGAAGGATTGTCACAGTTGTAAACAGGAAAGAATTTTTCCAGGTATTCATGAACCAAACCTCGGCGATAAACAATATCACCCGGCATAAGGACAAAATCAACATTACGTTTAAATAAATTATAGGCCAATTCCTTCTGCCCTGGTGACCCATAACCAAGATCGCCAAATACCGCAAATTTTGTATTGCCCGTTGAACGTGACTTGGCCTGAGCCTGAAAAATCACGGTCTCATTCTCAACTATTTTATAGTCAAATTCTAAATTTGGTTTAACATTCTCAAGCTTACAGAGATATTCATAAAATTCAGCCTTAGCGAAATTACCAATTTGCTTAACGGTTATTTTTTTTTGTTCTTGCCAATTTAAATTAGCTTGTTTTAAATATATCTTTAGTTTGGGATTAATAGCGTCACTAACAAAAATAAGATCATAGCTTTCTAAAGCTAAAATATTAGGGTGATTTCCTAATTGCAAATAAGGTTTAACCAGAAAGTTTAATGAAGCCAATGCCTTTACTTGAAAACTACTGGTGGAGAGAACCAGAAAAATCAAACTCAAGATTAATGACTTGGATTTAGACATAATAAATTAAAGGAATGCCGAGAGCCGGGATTGAACCGGCGACACAAGGATTTTCAGTCCTCCGCTCTACCGACTGAGCTACCTCGGCAAGATAGTACGCATTAATAAAAAATATAACATATAAATTTATTTAAAAATTACTTTTGTCAAATTTATATACAATTTCTTTATAAATTTATGCTTAAGCCTGATTTTAAATATTTTAACTTTAGTGGATTAATTGTCCAATAATTGGCATCGTGCGATTGTAAATTCCCGAAATCCTTAACCCTTGTTTATCTTTACGCACTAAAACATCAGCTAAGATCTGCTGAACAGTTGGACTTTTAGTGGTCTGGAACAACATATTACCTTGGAAACCCACCACTACCGATCCATCAGGATTAATGGCCAAGGCCTTAACATCAGTGGTTTGAAACTGACCAGCATAATGTCCCTGGAGAATTCCATTAGCTAAATCGGCAGACCAAAAATTAGCATTAAACATACTATTTGCCTCGCTAGTCATCCATTTAGCGGCTTCTTGGTGATTATTTAATGCACTTGAGGCATTATAATCCATCGAACCAGTTAACCACCATTTCACAAAATCAACCGCTAGCTTTGGCTCCACTTCAAATTGCACCTTATTTGCATCATTTTCACTTTTATTGGAGTTATTTTCTGATTTACTGTTGTTGTTGTTGTTGTTGTTTTGAGAAACATCGCTATTATTGCCAAACCCCACAAAAATTGTTAATAAACCAATTAACAGTAATCCTAGAAAAATTTTATCCTGAACGATTTTAGTTAAAGTAGTTTTAAAAATCTCATTCATAAATGCGCCTCTAGATAAAATTTAAATTATCTTATTTCAGATATTATTTATATTTTGTAACAAATAAAAAAAAATGCAAGTATTACAATAGTAATGTTCCCATCAAAAAAGATTAATTTTTTTATTTTTAGCTTACAATTAACCTATGGATCAAAATAATAATAAGCACAATAATGCTGAAAAAGCAATAAATGATATTACATTTGGCGCTTATACAATTAAATTGCCCAATGATCAAATGTCAGCCTTACAGTCAATTTGGCTAGAATTAAAGAAATCTTATGGAACGCATTCTCCAGACAAAAGTGCCATGATCCAACAAGCAATTTCAATATGGTTACAACGCTGGGAATCAGATGATCGTTCACAATTACTTGAAGACTTACTTTTAATGAAGGCTGATAGTAAAAAACGACAATACCGCCGGTATTAACCATAAAACTGACTAAAATTGCTAATCTCATTAATTAAATTAAGTAAGCCAAAAAAAATTAAGCTTACTTAATTTTCCGGCTTTAAATGATGATATAAATACCAAGAGCCTAAAATAACGCAGGTCAAAACAATGGCTATATCAAATTTATGCCATATAGAAACAAAGGCTTCAAGATTTTCACCAAATTTTATGCCAATATAAGTCAAACAATAACACCAAAGCAATGAGCCAACAAAGGTCAAAAGACAAAACATCCCAAAATGAGCTTTTAAAACTCCGGCCGGAAAAGAAATAAAAGTTCTTACAACTGGTAGCATTCGACAAATAAAAAAAGTCACATCACCAAACTTATCTACCCAAATTTCGGCCAATTTAAGATCTTTTTCCTTGATTAATAAATATTTACCATATTTTAATAAAAAAGGTCTTCCACCGTAAAGACCTAAAAGATAGGATGGAATAGAGCCGATTAAACAGCCAAAGGCTCCAGCCAAAGCCGATAAATGAAAATTCAATTTGCCTTGCTGAACTAAAAATCCTGCTGTGGGCATAATGGCCTCACTAGGTAAAGGAATATTAGCAGATTCAATTGCCATCATAACAATTACGCCAAAATAGCCAAAACTTAACACTAATTCTTTAATTGCTAGTAAAATAGGATCTAAAAATTGATGTAGCAAAATGAAAACTCCTCTCAAAACCAATAAAATCTCAATTGACAAATTATATTTTACCGTAGTTACAGCAGGACATGTTGATCATGGTAAAACTTCATTAATTGAAAGCTTAACCAATACTAATCCAGATAGATTAATTGAAGAACAGTTAAGGTCTATGACTATTGATCTCGGTTATGCACATTATTCAACTAAAGTAACCTATAAAAATTTTGTAAAAGACTTAATTATTGGCTTTGTTGATGTGCCCGGTCATGATCGATTCTTGCGCAATATGCTTTGTGGCGTTAGCTGTCAGAATACCGCATTATTAGTCGTAGCAGCCAATGAATCAATTAAGCCACAAACCATTCAACATGTCAAAATCTTAAACTTACTAGGCTATAAAAATATCCTCACGGTAATTACTAAAGCTGATTTAGTCGATTCACAAACTATTGCTAAAGTAAAATTAGCTACTGAAAATTTACTTAAGGAGAATAACTTAAATTCAAATAATATCATTGTTTTTTCAATCTATGACTTAACGACCGTCAATAATCTTAAAACAGCCCTAGAAACATATGCACAAGAACTTCTGGACAATTTGTTTATGAGCCCTGAATTTAATGCACCAACAGCCTATATGCCAATAGATCGGATTTTCAATAAAGTTGGGCTGGGAACTATAATTACGGGTAGTTTAATACAAGGTTTTATTGACTACACCCAAACAATTTATATTGAACCTGGCAATCTGATTGCCAAAATCAAATCATTACAAAGCTTTAATGAAAACGTCTCGTATGGGTATACTGGTGCCCGATTAGCACTTAACCTCAACCTTAAACAAGGTAAGGAAAAAGATATTAAACGTGGATCAGTGCTATCAAATCAAAAGCTAGAATCTACGGACAGTTTAATTATTTATCTGACCACACCGCCAAATAGCAAGTACGAGAAATTAAAAGCCATTTCGGATCTAACTCTTTACCATAACTGTGCTGAACGCCAGGGTAAATGTTTTAAATATAAAACGACTGACAAGCTAATTACCAAAATCAAGTTAAACGAAAACATCGTAGCTTTTCCTGGTGATCGCTGTATCGTTAAATTTAAAAATGACGATATCTATGGTGGTATCATAATTTCCACTAGTGATTTTATTGATTTTAAATTAATTAGTATGCAAAAACTAGTCAGTCTAATTATGAAAAATGACTATCAAGGATCTGTTTTATTAATTCTTGAACAAGTGTTATTTATGCCCAAAAGTAATCTAGCTTTTTTTATACCAGCTAATCTCCTAAACGATACCTTAAATAATTTAAATACTGACGATCAACTTAAAATTATTGATGATGTAATATTTTTAACTTCTGAATATGAAAATATACTTAAGAAATTAATAAAATTTATTGAGTATAATACAAACCAATCTACAGTCAACAAGGCTTCTATTGCTAATTATCTTGACAATAATGTCTTTAAAGACATTATTGTCAACACCCAAAATTTAGTAAATAGTTTTATAAATGACTTAATTGCTAAAAATTTAATTGAAATCTTTTATGACAACATTAGATTAAAATTTAGCAATAAAGATTTGAGTCTTTCTGATTTAGCTAAACAAATTCTTAAAATATTACATCAATTTAAATGCATTGAAATTAAATTTATCGCCAAGGAATTAAATATTGAAAGTCCGCTAATTAAACGGATCCTTAAAGATATGGAAACCGCAGGACATCTATTCATTATTGATTATGATTACGTTTGCCTAAGTTCAGTAATAGCTAGCGCCCAAACAGTGCTCCTTATGCTTTGGGATAAAAATAAAAACATTACCCCTAAAGATTTTAAAGAATCGCTAAATGTTACCCGCAAATATGCTCTAGCTTTATTACGATTTTTTGATGACCGCCAAATTACGAGACTGGATGATAAAGGTCGAAAATTAGTACCAAACCGATTTATTAATTTTACCTAATCATAATCTATAGATTTACTATTTCAACTTCGCTTTCAGATTCAGCATTAGAGAAATAATATTTTATATTAGTCATAAGATCAATTTGTATCCATTTAAATAACGTATGACGACCTTGATTTTTATGAAGACAATCTAAAACAAATTTATTTCCATAAAGCGGATTACCTTCCAGAAAAGACACGTGACCAACATTTTTAAATACCCGCGCAATGCGAACATCAATATAAGGATTCAATTTAAGTAAAGCTTTTTCATTAATTAATGGACAATTTTTCAAACCATCATTAGAAATATAGATAGCTGAACTAACCGGAGTAATTCCATCATTTAAAGCATAAGACTGTTTAATTCCATTAATATAACTTGCTTGATTATTAACCTTCACATTGGCCATTTCTGAATTTAAATATTTTAAGGCAGAATTAGTATTACCAAATAACAAGGGAATTCGCACCATTAAGATATGATAAGGCCAAGTTATAATATTTTCAATTTTTCTTAAGCCTTTGTCTCTTAAATAAGAATTAGAAATATAGCCAGCATAGGTAATAAATTTATCCTTACATACTAATGATTCTATATTTATGGCTTTTAGTGTTTGATTGGCTTCACTAACTACACGTAAATCACCTCTTGGACCTAGTGGCACTTTAGCTTTAAACTTGCCAACATCAGGAATCAAACTATCCATATTATCCCACTTAAGATCCTGAAGATAATTGGGATGATCCTTAAAATAAATTTTATAGCCAATGGCATTTAAAGTTTTAGCTGGTGGACAAAGTGGCGTATCATTTAAAGAATACTGGAACCAGTCACTGGAAAATAATGGCGAACCATGAAAAGGACTGCCCATGCTTAAGACCACATCAACTAACGCTGCCACTATTGAGTCCGTTAAAGCTGCCTGAATTAAATTACCACCCATCGACAAACACATTACGGCAATAGTTTTATTCCCAAACCGGCGATACACCCTTCGCAATGACTGCTGTAAACGTGGTGTCAAATCACGTATTCGAGCTTTGCTGTTATAACGATATAAATATATTTTATAATGACGATTAAAATCAGCATTGGTATGCTTAATAAACTTATCCCAGCGAAAGGCATATTTACCCTCTCCTGAGCCACCATGAATTAGTAAAAGCGGATTACGATTGCCAATGGGTGTATTATCCCATTGATAAACTTGACCTAAATTGGCCACTTGTCTATAGAACTTTTTGTCTTTCGCTTTAGGCAATAACGGATAATTATAATAGGCAAGATTATTTTGACTTGATCTAATTTTATGTACCTTTATATCAAATAAAGCATAAGCATTAGTTTGACTAAAAGTAAAAATTAATAAAGTAATAATTTTAGTCAGTTTAAGCAAAATAACTTTTGTTTTAAAACAACTAATCTTCACCCTGAGCCTTGGTAAAACTTAAGTCATTGCCAAATTTTTGTAATTTTTCAACATGCACCCATTTATGCTTAGCTGAAATACTCGTTAATAAATTAGTCAGTCTATGTTCATAGTCGTTTTCATTATCAACAAAAAAGCGACAGAACCATAAATCAACGCAGTCAGTAATAGCACCAGAACTTGGATAAACCTTGGTACCACGATTAGAAATAACTTTTAATTTAAAATTACTTCCTTTGGATATTTCTTCAATACTTTTACCAAGTTCATTAGCACCCAATCCTGATTCAACTAGAACATCAACCCCAACATAAGAGCGATCTTTTAATGTTACACTAATCGGGTTAGCGTCAACCACAGGCATTTTTAAAGGTTTATAATCTCTTACTTTCCAAGAACTAGCTTGTTTACCAAAGTTTTTAATTATTTCCTGAGTAAAGGCTGTTGTACTAGCCGCTCCATTATCACCAACAATGTCACGGGGTAAAACTTTGCCGTCTTCCAAAGTAAAGAGAATGGCATTTTCAATTAGTGACGCTTGCGTAAACATATGTAAATGCCTTAACATCATAACCCCTGAATTAACTACCGCCAGAGGATTAATAACATTTTTACCAGCATATTTAGGAGCCGATCCATGCACAGCTTCAAAAATAGCCACTTCATTACCAAGATTAGCTGATGGCGCAAAGCCAAGACCGCCAATTAAAGCTGAGCCTAAATCAGAAATAATGTCACCATTCATATTCGTAGTTACAATTACATCAAATTGTTCCGGTTTCTTGACCATTTGGTGAGCACAATTATCAATAATAATATGGTGACTTTCAATATCAGGATATTCTTTGGCAATTTCTTCAAAAGTACGTTTTAACATACCTTCAGTAAATTTCATGATATTTGATTTTGTAGCACAATGAACGGTTTTACGTCCCTCGCTGCGGGCGAATTCAAAACCTAAACGCACAATTTTTTCACAGCCTTTGTGAGATATGAGTTTTAGACATTGGGCTACTCCTGGAGTTTCCATATGTTCAATACCGGCATATAAATCCTCAACATTTTCTCTTACGATAACCAAGTCAATATTTCGGCCACTATAAGGAGTTTTGACACCGGGCAATTCACGAACGGGTCGGATATTACCATAGGTTTCAAACAGCTTGCGTAAAGTTACGTTGGCACTTTTTTCACCAAAGCCTACTGGAGTTTCTAAAGGCCCTTTTAAAACTACCCGAGTCTTGTGGATAGAATCAATGGTTTCCTGAGGAACGCCTGAAGGTAACCCACTTTTAAAAACATTTAACCCAGCTTCAACCACTTCCCATTCGATCGCAGCTCCAGAAGCTTCGATAATTTCCTTGGCGCTGTTTGTACATTCTGGTCCAATACCATCACCAGGGATTAGCGTAACTAATTGCTTTTTTGCATCACTTGACATGGCGTGTCTCCTAAAATAAATAACTTTATCGGCAAAACTTCTATATTATTAAATACTCACGATGTAATAATAGAATGTTAGAGTTTTAATTTAAATCATTTTGTAAAGAATATGAAAACATTTAATTATTTAAATAGATTTAGTTTAAGCAACGTCATAAATATTTTTTGTTTTACGATTGCAATATTAGTTAATTTTAAGCTGACTCAAATCAACTTAGGTACAACCATAATTAACAGCTTAAGTTGGCTTTTTATGATTATAATAGGTGTATTAATTAACTCTTGGGTTAAACTCAACACAGCTAATCAAGATAAATCACTCAAGTCAAAACAATTAATAATGGTTTTGCTTGGGTTAATTTGCTTAATACAATGTCAAAATCAATTCTCAATTTACTTCATAAATTACTTAGCGACATTATTTAACCAACAAAACCAATTAATAATTTGTATATATAATTTTATATTTATTTTACCTTTAGGACTTTATCTTGGGATTTTACTAGGTAAATTATCAGCTTATTCACCAATAAATATTCGAATCAGCTTAATTTTTAGTACATTAATTGGACTAACTTATCTAATCGTAATTTTACCAATTTATGGTATTAATAATACGTTGGTATTCATGTTAACCATCACAATTTTAAACCTCTTCCTTAATAACAAACAACAACCTTTAAACCATAGTAATTTAAACCTGACCTTAATATGGATAATTTTTAAGGTTAATCGCCAAAGGCTTGTCTACTTATTTGTTCTTTGCGCGATTTATGCTCGTTATCTTTATTGTGCTAGCAAAATACTTTTATTTAATTTTGACAATAATATATATAATTTCAGCATCAATATTATCTTAATTTGTTTTGGCTTAATTTTAGGAAATTATTTAAAAACAAAAATTTTCAATAAAGCCTTTAATTTTTTTGGCAATCTGCAAACCCTAACAATATTAATGTCAGGATACTTATTATTGTTAGTTTTACCAATGAAAACTTTTACCCTAGAAATATCCTGCTTAAACAATTTAACCAATTATTTAATTGTATCAACCTTGCTTTTATTTGCACCCTCTTGTCTACAAGGAATGGTTATTTCTTTAAATTTTGTCCGCTATAAAGCCTTAAGTCAAATAATCCGCAGTCAAATTACCCTTTTAGTGATCTTAACAGCAACATTACTAGGCTTAAGCCTTGGCCTTAACACCATAAATACTTATCAACAATACTTGCATATTAGCGGAATTAAATTCACATTGTTTATAGCTAGTATTGTTTATTTCATAATTGCTTGTAAAGCCAATATAAATATTCAAGGTCGATTACTCAGTCAAAAATCATTAATCATTATTATTAGCTATATTACGACTAGTTATCTAGTCTTAAATCATTTCCTCTTACTCAATCAACCGAATTATCTTAGGTATTATTTCGAAGGTATAAATTCAATTATAAATATTGAAAAAGGGCAAAATTTAAATATTTTAAAACTGGACAATAAAGTTCAAGCTACAATCCCTAGCGATCTTACCCAAGTTTATTATGGCAGTGATATTATAAATCAGATATTATTGTCGGTTTTACCAGTCGTTAATCACCATGGTAAAATTGCAAACGCCCTAATTATTGGTTATGGGAGCGGCACAACTACCAAAGCTCTACAAACAATGCAGCTAACCAGTAATATTACCGTTTGCGATACGCAGAATAAATTATTTTTACTGGACCAATATTTTAATTTAAATATCTTTAAAACAACAGCTAACGTTGCCATAATTAAAAAGTTTGACGATGATATTCGATATTTCCTGGCGCTTTTTCAAAACAAATATAATTTAATTATTTCACAACCCAGCGAGCCAAATTCAAGTGGTTCCTATAATTTATATAGCAAAGAATTTTTTAAAATTATAAGCCAACATCTAGATAATGATGGTATTATTTGCCAGTGGGTACAATTATATGATATTAATACACTAACTTTAGCTAGTATTTTAGATACATTTCGACAAATTTTTCCCAATACTTTTATTTATCACTTTAAAAATGCTGGTGAAATAATTTTAATTGGTCTTAAAAATCCTCAAACAAAAATTAATATCCAACAATGTTTAAATAATATCAATAATCATTTAATTCAAAATTTATTGATGCCATTTAAGCTAAATGAATTAGACAACCTTATCCAAAATCTTTGTTTAACGCCAACTGACATCATAGCTTTTACCCACGAATTCAACCCTCAACATTTAATAATAACTGATAATAAAAACTATCTAGAATATGCAAAAGCCAATTCCAACTATTTAATTGATGACAATTTATCAGCATTAATTAAAAATGCTAGTTTAGACTTAAAACCATATTTTAGTAAATTGGATAAAACAAGCCTTAATTTACTTTTTAATATTGCTCTAACTGAACTTATGACTGGTGCCAAGGTAAACAATGCTAAGCTATCACTAACAAATATGGCTAAACTTTATTACAGTATTATTAACCTATTGCCCGATAATAACCTTTTTAAAGATACGAAAATATTATTAAAAAACCCCAATTTAAACTATCAAAATTTCAATTTTCAATTTAATCCCTATACATTAATAACTTTAATTAATTTAGCCATTATCCATAAAGACTGGAACTATGCTGGTAAATTCATTAATGTCTATCTAAACAATTATACCCTAGCCTGGCCTGAACTAACACCATATTTTTATCAAAAGTACCTAATTTATTGCTATCGAACGAACCAATATCGACTAGGCTTAGCTTTAATAAACAAAACTAATTTAACCGAATTAGCCAAAATTAAATATACAGCAATGGGTTATTATTATCTCCAGGATTATAATCAGGCTATTCAATGGTTTACATTGTATTTAACAACAAGGCCTAATGACTTTAACTTAAGGACTGTTTACAGCTCAGTTTTGCTGTCAAAAGGCCAGGCCTACGAGGCTTTAATGCAATTACAATACTGTCATGAAATTAGTCCCAACAGTAATTTACCCTTTGTTTTAAGCAATTTATATTATTTAAAACTAAATAATATAAACATGGCTCAACTTAATTTAGATTATCTTCGGAATCACTACCCTAAAGACTTTTACCCTAGAACATTAGATGATTTAAATCGGTCAAAAAACAGCGCGCTAATTAATAAATATCTTAACTCAATAATTAATTCACTAGCTATTTTTTAAAAATTATAAGTTAATTGAAAGTAAACACATACATTAAATAACCAAACTAATATTAATTTTTCGATTTTAAGCTGTTAGATAAATAATTCAAATTAATATTTTTTGAGCATATTTATTACTGAATCAATTGGTAGATATTTAATCTTTTAAACTGTTAGGGGTAGTTTAATGCTAACAACACCTGTAGGCATTTTTTATAGAGCAATGAGTTTAATCCCAGGTCAATTATAGTAATTACCGCAAAAAATTAATTTGAAATTTTATTTAAGCTAATTTATATTATAAATTAGCTTAAACCTACCGTAACATAATAATATGCTTGAACAAAACCACATTAATAAACTTAATGAATCAGCTCAATTAACTAGTAATGTTAATAAAAATCTTTTAAATGAAGTTTTTCAATTACCAGCTAAACACCCTTTTACAGTTGAGGACATTGTCAATTCGGGCAATATCGCAAATGCTTTACTAGAATTAGATTTATCAGTATTAAGGGCTGATCGAGAAATTTTAAGCAACCCGAACCTGTCTAAAAATCAAGAAGTTATGGCTTTGAATAATGAATTTAATCAAATATCAACAAAATATTTTAATGCTACTCATTCTTTTGACGTCGGACAAAATAGTGGCGATTATCAGAATTTAAGCGCTCGTGGGATCTTAGAAAACAAAAAAGAAATTAAGCAAACAAAGCTTGAAAATAAAGAATTAGGAGCTGTTAGTGGTGTAGATCAAGGCAACTGGGGTGATTGCTGGTTTGAATCCAGCCTGGCGGCGCTAGCTCGGTCTAAACCAGGGCAATTGGCAATAGCTAATATGATTACCAAGAATAAAAATAATACTTATACAGTTACTTTTCCAGGCTTTAAACATCATAAAATTATAGTTAGTGAAAAAGATATTAAACATGATAAATTGTCTAATGATGCTAAATGGGCTAATATTCTTGAAGCCGCTGTGATTAAACGATATCCTAAACTCGTAAATAATGGAGCATCAGCAACAAAAGCCATGCATTTATTAACCGATCAAAAAACTAAAACTTCTTTTATAGATTCAAACTCAAATAATCAAAATATTACTCAGACAATAGAAAATGCACTTAAAAATAATGAGTTATTAACAGCTGGTACAAAGAATATACTGCATAATAGAAGTATAGTTAATGATCATGATTATACGGTTATAGATTATGATCCAACCACACAATATATAACGTTACGTAATCCTTTTGGCGATAATGCTAATTCTGGTAATTTGCCGAAGGATACAGCAAAAGTTGGTGGTGCACCAGTTGATGGTGTTTTAAATTTAGGTAATGGATTAATTGCCATGACAATTGATACTTTTAAGCAAAATTTTGATGTGGTTCAACATACTATAAAATAAAAAATAATGGTTTAACATTTTTAATTTTTACGCTTATATTTTTTAAAATATTTTTATGACTGTTGGGGCAATTGCCATAAGAGGATACATCTACCGACTGTATAAATGGTTATTTTGGGTTGCGCCTGAAACCAAAACTGGAAAAGCTCTAAACTAGACTATTGCACTAAAACGGCTGAACTGGCTGAAGCTGACGAATTTACCCCCACCCCCGTGTAGCTAACCCCAATATTAGGGCTATTAAGCGAACCTAAAATTTTAATATTACAGGCGCCATATGGCCCCGTTCCATGCGTATAAAAACTGGTGAAACCTGGATTACCGGTAAGCAGTTGAGCAACAGCAAAGCCAATTATAGGATATTGAGTATTTGGCGATAAGGCTGCACTGGTTATCGGAATCAAGAAAGTACCACCACTATTCCAGATTGAAGTTGATGACGCATTGCTAATACTAGAATTAGCCCAATTTTGTGGATCACTGACAGCGCTATTATAATCACCATTGGATGGTGTACCTAAAAGATTACCAATTCCATAATTATATACGGTACCACTATTATTAGATGATGATAAGGCGCTATTTAAAGCGGATTTAAAATCTGGTGGTGGAGCATTAGAATTACCATTTACATTATTGCCCACGCCAGGAATAGCATAGGATACCGGAACTGGATTAGCTAAAATACCTGTACCAGTGGGTGGAGAATAAGTATCAGCACCACCACCAACCAATCTAGGGAAATATATAGTTGAGGTAGTATTTACAGCTGGAACCCCTGAACCAGTAAATCCACTTAACCCTGGACTGGTAGACATTACCATTGGCAATATTCCGCCTTGAATAATTGGCAAACTAGCGGCCGTGGAAGATGCTGTTACTATAACATTATTACCACTTGAAGTTGCAGCTATTAGCGGCGCAAACATAACCATAATTGGTTTAGATAATGATACCGTACAAGCATTAAAAGAATAAGTTGATGAACCAACTGGATAAGTTGTAATATTAGGAGTTGCAGCAGTTAAGTTTGAGGTTGATAATAATTGATTATCAACATAATTATTACCTAAAATTAATTTAGCATCATTTATGGCGTTAGTGCTTTGCGTATTACTAGCACTAGGATTATTCCAAGTCAAATCATAGGCGCCAGCTAAAGCAGCAGCATCACAGGCTTGCTGCAACTCAGTCTGAGCTGTTAAAAAATGTTCTAAATCAACGGCTAAAGCCGCAATAAAAAAAGCAAATAAAATTATCCCTAAGAATAAGAAAATAAATACCGATCCACGATTGGATCTTATATTTTTGATGACAATACTAGTTTTCATAATTTTACCTCACAAATTATTTAAGGTTCAACATCATATGAGCAAAATGAAGTTATTTGTTCATTACCAAACGGCCATAATGATATACCCCAAATACTAGGGTTAGGATTTGGCCAATAAGGTAGACTTGATCCTCCAGGATATTGTACTTGCACCGCCACATTAAAGACACCTTGATTAGGATTAGGATTTACCGGTTGGAATTGCCCGGTTGAAGAATTTATTGAACCATTGGTAAACTGGTTGTTACTAATTATTATATCTTGAATTCTAATAAAATTATAAGCAGCCGTATTGGTAAAATTAGATTTAAAATTAATACTCGGATTATTATAGTTAATAGCTAAATAACGAGCTGCTACTCTAGCTGCTGAATCAGTAGCACTTTTAATCACAAAATAATTGGTGACAATATAGCTTAAATAAGCCAATACCATTAACATTGGGATTAAAACAACTAAGGCTCCAGCAAATTCAGCTAATGATTGCCCTTTTAATTGTCTTTTCCGATTTAGCTGGTTAATTTTTAATCTAAACATAGTTATTTCATTACTCTCTTGCTTTTAGTGAGAAACAGCATAGGTAGCTTTGCCGGTTACGGTTAGTCCAGCCAGGCTAAACCCAACATTAGATCCCGCCACATCAACACCTAACGGATTTAGGGGAAAAGTCGGCAAACCACTTCCACCATGATATGTAGTTACCACAGTCACACTATAACTTAAACCACTGGGATCACCTGTAATCTGATTTAAAGCTGTTTGAAATTGACTGCTAGAATTTGGTTTTAAAATTCCGGGAATAGCAATATTGTTTAACAGATTAATTTGTCCGGACTGAGGCGGTCCAAGTGGACTGGCTGCCGGGAAATTAGTCCACATCGAAACACCATTTTGAGCCGTATTGTTAGCAATTTCACGACAAGCCTGCCGGGAAGCGTTTTGCATGCCGTTGGTTAAATAAAAGAACAGGCAAACTTGAATGATAAAATATATTATCATTCAACTTAAGGCTAAAAACAAGACAAAACTAGAAGTAACCTCAGCTAAAGCTTGTCCAGTTTTGGTGTGGTAATTAAATTTGGCTTGCATTATTTTTTTACTTAATTCACAATTTGTTTTAGGTTTTTCAGATAAAGAAATTCTTAAATATATAATTAAATCATATTAGCTTTCAAATTTTTGTCAATATAAGTTTTATAAGCTTTCCTATTATTGTTGCAAAATAATAAGTTAACTTAAAAGACCTTACAGTTATTAGATTTTACAAAAAAATGGCAACGCTCGTGATTATCAAAAAAAAACATTCACTTCACAATTATTAAACAGTTATAATGAAATTCCAAAAATTTTAAGCCTAAATTTAAAAATGCCAGACTAATAATTACTTACTTACAATTTCGCTTACCTTGAAGTTATTTGCGTAAATCCTGCCAATAACTCAGTGCTTTTACTCTCATCAACTCATGATTTACGATAGGTTTAGGATAATTAAGCTTTGATGCATTCAGCCAAGGTTCATGAATTAAATTAACTGGTAACTTAGCTAATTCAGGCACCCATTTTTTAATATAAAGACCATGCCCATCAAATTTTTTACTTTGTAATACAGGATTAAAAATACGAAAATAAGGCTGAGCATCTACGCCACAACCAGCCGACCATTGCCAGCCTAAAGTATTGCTAGCTAAATCAGCATCAACTAGAGTATCAAAAAACCATTTGGCTCCAGTTAACCAATTAATAAATAAATCCTTGCATAAAAATGAAGCCACAATCATCCGCACCCGATTATGCATAAGTCCGGTATGCCATAATTGTCTCATACCTGCATCAACAATAGGATAACCAGTCAATCCTTTTTGCCAGGCCAATAGAAAATTATGATTATCCTGCCAAGGAAAATTATCAAATTCACTTCGTAAAGGACTATTAATCGTATGAGGAAAATTTAGCATTGTATAATAAGCAAATTCACGCCAGCCTAATTCACGAATAAACGGTTCAGCGTTTTGCGCTATTTTTTTCTGATCACTATATTTTTCAATAATTTCTTGAATGTGTAAAAAAATTAAATTAGGACTTATCTGACCAAAATGTAAATATGGTGACAATTTAGAACCACCATCTAAACCAGGAATATCGCGAGCTGATTGATAATTAACTAGTTTATTTTGACTAAACTCATATAACTGTTCAACAGAAGATTGTTCACTTACTTTAAATGTATTTTGAATTCCTAAAGCTGAATTTATTCGTGACTCAAGCAGTAAAGATTCAAGACGGCAACTAGGAATTTGGTCAAAGCCTAAAGGAATACTCTTAGGTTTTGGTAAACACTTCGACACTGTAAAATTAGTATTTACAAATTTCCAAAAACTAGTAAATGTCTTATAAGGAGAACTTTCTTTATTAAAGATGGATTCTAGAGGATAAAGTAACAATGAATTATAAATATGAACTTTATGCCCTTTAGCCTTTAACTTAGACGTTATCAAATTATCTATTTGTAATAAATGAGGCTCAAATCTTTTATTATAAAATATATTTTCAACTTTATAATTTGCACAGATTTCTTCAATAATATTTAAACTATTGCCATTACGGATAATTAATTTATTGCCAAATTGGCTTAAACTCTGATCTAAATCTACTAAAGCTTGATGTAACCACCATTTACTAGCTCCACCAATTGGCCAGTTGCCATAGCTATCTAAGTCATGAATATATAAACAAATCATTGGTTTTTGCTTCAGGCTAGCCTCATACAAAGCTTTATTATCAGCGATACGTAAATCCTGGCGAAACCATACCAGATTATAATCAGTTGACACTATCACTTACCCAGCAAATGCCTAAAGGCTAACTCTAAATCAGGATAAGCAAATTCATAACCAGTATTTTCCAGTTTTTTTGGATACACTTTACTACTAGCCAATAAAAGTTCTTGCGCCATCTGACCTAAAAGCATTTTCAAAGCAATTTCTGGCACTGGAAATATTGTTGGCCGCGAAATAACTTTACCCAAAATCTTCGTAAATTCAGAATTGGTAACGGGATTAGGACTAACCAAATTTACCGCGCCAATAATAGTATCAGTATTTAAAATGTGCAGCACTGAACCAAGAATATCGTCAATAGCGATCCAACTCATATACTGCTTCCCATTACCAAGATTACCACCGCCACCAAGATTAAACACCGGTAAAATCTTAGCTAAAACACCACCCGACGGGCTTAACACCAGGCCAATTCTTAAATTTACAGTTCTAATACCGCTAGTGCTTACAGCACCAGTTGATGATTCCCAGGCTTTACATAAATCAGCCAAAAAGCCACTACCACTCAAACTGTGTTCATCAAGACTTTCACTGCCACGGTCACCATAATAACCTATCGCTGAAGCACAGATAAAAATCTTCGGCTTATTTTGTAATTGCGCAATAGCATCAACAATCAACTTAGTACCAACAGTGCGACTATTGATTAACTTAGTTTTTTGACTCTTTGTCCATGGCAAATTAGCAATATTTTCTCCAGCCAGATGAATTATGGCGTCAAAACCTTCAAGCTGAGAAGAATCTAATTCGCCAAGTTCTGGATTCCAATATATTCCTTCAGCATTTTTATGTCGCACTATGGGAATTACTTGATGAGATTGACTGGATAAAAAAGCTTTCAAACTTTTTCCAATAAGTCCAGAAGCTCCTGTTAAAGCAATTTTCATCTTAGGGTTCTCCTTGTATTTTGTAAAGTATTTAAGGTCTTGGTGCATAATTCGACTGCGATAAGCAAATAACTTGGTAAAATCAGATTTTAGATAAAATTCACCAAAAGCATTTGAGACAGGTTTTAAAGGCAGGTCAAAGTTAATAGTATCATTAATTACCGTACCCAAATTATTATCAATTGAAGAGAATTGATGACTGTGTTCGTAGAAGGCAAAAGGACCAATGATTTGACTGTCTTTAAAACCAACACCTTCAACAAAATCACTGTGCCGAAGTTTAAACTGCACAGGTATACCATTTTGCGTAACGGTAAGCTGAACACAGGAATTAGCTTCATAAAATTTTCCCATTTTATTAACTTTAACATTGGCAAATGACGGTGTTAATCTTTCAAATATACCATCTTGTTTATGCCAATCAAAAACAGTACTGATATTATAGGGAAGTTTAGTGATAAATTTACAAGTAACCAATTTTTGCAAAATTCCTTAGCATCAGGGTATTAAAATTATAATATTTTAACCATTTGAACTTTTCATGAACACCAAAAAAATCTTGAACTTAAGACCAAAATAATCAGAAAAACCTTGGGAAATTAAAGTGAAAAACAACTGCACCCAATAAACATTATTACAGTTAAAATTAATTTTTGCTCACTTGTAAACCCATTTTAGCTATAATAAAAATTGCATCGGAATAGTTAGGAGTAACATAATGAGCCTTACTGGCGCCAATATACGACAAAAATTTATTGATTTCTTTAAATTTAAACATAATCATACACATGTGCCAAGTTCATCATTAATACCTGACAACCCCACGTTACTATTAACTTCTGCTGGTATGGTTCAATTTGTTCCGATATTTCTGGGTCAAACCAATCCCCCTAACCCACCCCGAGCGGTAACGGTACAAAAATGTGCCCGTGCCGGCGGTAAAGATTCAGACATAGAAAATATTGGCCAAACAGGAAGACATCACAGTTTCTTTGAAATGCTGGGTAACTTTAGTTTTGGCGATTATTTTAAGGCACAAATTATTCCTTGGGCTTGGGACTTTATCACTAATGACTTGGGTTTAAGTCCTGACAAATTATATGTAACCGTTTTTGCTGGTGATGAAATTAACGCCTTTGATGAAGAAGCCTATAATATCTGGGTTGATAAAGTTGGGATTAGTCCGAGACGAATTTTTAAAATGAGTCGCAAGGATAATTTCTGGGGACCACCTGGGCCAACAGGTCCTTGCGGTCCTTGTTCGGAAATTTATTATGATCGTGGCAGTAATTATGGATGTAAAGACAACTGTGGCATCGGATCCTGTTCTTGTGATCGCTATCTGGAAATATGGAATTTAGTTTTCATGGAATTTAACAAAGACGAAAATGGAAATTACAGTCAATTAACCAAAAAAAATATTGATACCGGCGCTGGACTCGAAAGACTTGCAACTATCCTTCAAGACAAGCATAACAGTTTTGAAACAGATTTATTTTCGCCAATAATGACGGAATTATGCAAATTATCCAATTTGGACTATGTTTCACCTAATAGTCCTGACTATCAAGAATCTTATTTTTTAACCAATAAATATTTAAAAATTATCCTTGATCATTTAAGATGTAGTGTATTTTTAATGAGCGATGGCGTAAGGGTAAGCAATATTGGACGCGGTTATGTCTTACGTTTTATAATTAGAAGAGCAGCTCGTTTTGGTCGATTACTAGGTTTAACCGAACCATTTCTCTACAAACTGGTACCTAATATTGCCAAAAATTATGGTACTTTTTATGAAGAAGTTAAAAACGAACAAAAACTTGTCGAAAAACTTATTTACGACGAAGAAATCAGATTCAGCAAAACTATTGAACGCGGCTTAACCATTTTAAATAACTGGCTAACCGAAGGAGAAGTAGTACTATCTGGTCAAATTGCCTTTAACTTATATGCGACATATGGTTTTCCCTTAGAATTGACCAAGGAAATCATTGAAGAGCAAGGTCGAACGATTGATCTTAGAGGATTTAACCAGGCCAAAAAACAACATGAGGAAATCTCAAGTGTTAACAAATTTAACGTCATAATTACTGGTGGCAATGTTTTTGCCGATATTTTACGCCAGTTTGGCAAAACCAAATTTAATGGCTATGATGAATTTGAGTGCAACGCTCAGATATTAGCAATTATTCAAGATGGGCAAAATTTACTTAAAATAAATGAAGGTGAATTAGGCGATTTACTTCTTAATCAGACTGTATTTTATGCTGAATCAGGTGGTCAACTTGGTGACAAGGGTATAATTACCACTGCTACAGGAGAATTATTAGTACTTGACACTAAAAATCATGAAGGGCTAAATCTTCATAAAGTTAAAGTTAAACACGGTTATGTTGAAATTAACCAAGACGTAACCGCACTAATCGATAAAAATTTTCGCAAAGCTACCATGCTACATCACAGCAGCGCTCACCTCTTTCACGCTGCGATTCGTTCGTACTTAGGCAATCATGTTATGCAGGCCGGATCACAAGTTGGCTCACAGGCCATGCGTTTTGATTTTAACTTTGACCGTCAATTAACTAATTCAGATATATTTGCCATTGAATCTATGATGAATGAATGGGTTCGTAACAATGATAAAGTCACTACGGAAGTTTTAAGTATAGCTGAGGCTAAAAACACTGGGGCTATAGCCATGTTTGGTGAAAAATATGGTGACTTAGTTCGGGTAGTGAGCATGGGTGATTTTTCCAAAGAATTTTGTGGTGGCACTCATATTAAACAAACTGGTGAACTTGGGCTTATTAAAATTATTCAAGAATCCAGCATTGCGTCTGGAACCAGGCGTATCGAGGCCTTAGCTGGTAAAAGGGCCTGGGATTATGTCGCTAATAATATTAATATCTTAAACCAAGCTTCTACCAGACTTAAAATCAAACCAGAAGATTTAGATAATCAATTAAGTAAACTTCAAGATGACTTAAAAATTGCCGACAAACAACTAACTAAACTGAAAGAAGAGCTAATTATCAAACAAATTCCTGATTTAATATCACAAAGTAAGATTATTAATAACATTAGCATAATAATTACTGAAGTAAAAAATATTGATGCTAATAGCCTGAAAGTTTTAGCTGAAAATATTAAAGCTCAATTAGATAGTATTATTTTAGTACTAGTATCTAAAACCAATCCGCATAATTTAAGTTTAATTGTCGCAATGTCTAATAAACTTACTAACAAAACATTTAATGCCAATTTACTCATTAAATCATTAACACAAATTGCCAATGGTACTGGAGGGGGTCGACCAGATTTCGCCCAGGCTGGGGCAAAAGATGTACATAAAATCAACGAAATACTTGAACATGCCCAAAAAGCCATAAAATCTTATTTAACTGAAAACATTTTAACCTTTTAGCCCGTTTTTTAAGCTATAATTAATTAGTAAAAACTTAATAGGTAATTAGCAATGATTGATATGCAAAGCACGATTAAAATATATGCTGATGGCGGTTCGCGGGGAAATCCAGGTCCAGCAGCTAGTGGTGCGGTTATTTTCGATCAACAGAATAATATTCTCGCACAAATTGGAACCTATCTGGATATTAATACCAATAATTATGCTGAATATTATGGGTTAATTACAGGTCTTGAAAAAGCACTTGAGCTTGGCTATAAAAGTGTAGAAGTCTACCTCGATTCACAGCTGGTGGTCAAGCAAATGACCGGTGAATACAAAGTAAAAAATTTAAATTTACAGCCTCTATTTCTTCAAGCTGTTAAATTAAAGAAAGAATTTACTACTTTTAAAATTTTTCATATAAGACGCGAATTAAATAAAATAGCCGATAAGTTAGTAAATAAGGTTCTTGATGAACACCAAATATTGTCAGTATAGCCTGATGCGTAAAGATTTACGCTAAATTAAATTGAGCAATGTTTTTACATAAACACAATATTTTTATCATATTATTTTTTATTTTAACCCTGTCCATTTTAATAGTTAAAACTGCTACCCACCCTCAGCATTTTGTCGACGACTGTGCTTTATTTTTTTACTGTGCAAAAAAAATGTTATTAGGACAAAGACCTTATCTTGATTTTATTGAACACAACCCACCCTTAATATACTATCTTAATTTATTTCCGGCATTCCTGCAATTATCTGCTCATATTCCAGCACCATTAGCTTTTTCACTATTTATATTAATTTTATCAATTTTATCTTTCACTTTATCCTACATTATTCTTTATAAAGCCCAATTACAATTTTCAATACATCAGTCATTTTTAATTGCTTTATCTATTTTAAACTTATTTGTCTATGAAACACTTGGACAAAGAGAGCATCTCATAATTTTATTTATTGTACCTTATCTAATCATCCGCAGTATCCGGTTCGAAAATGGAAAAGTCAACGCAAACCTGGCAATGTTTAGTGGTATTATAGCGGGATTAAGTTTATGTATTAAGCCATGGTATGCTGTTTTATTAATAGTTTATGATTGCACCTGGAGTATTAGCACCCGCCAATATAAAAAATTATTTGCTCGAGAAGCTATATTTATTATAGCTACCATTTTAATTTATCTGTTGCATTTTTTACTACTACCTAGCGATGAGATTAACTCATATTTTGGCACAATTTTACCACTGTCAATAAGTGGCTATCATGCAACTAACACTCATTGGACTAATCTTTTAATCGTCCTGTTACTTGGTGTATCGCCAAATTATTCACCTGTACCCAAATATTTTGTCTTTTATTTACTAGTTTTAATATACCTATCGCTAAAAAATCAACGGAAAAATAAAATATTTTTACCCTGTTTAAGCTTATTATTTGCCAGTATCTTTACCTACCTCTGGCAAGGTAAGTGGCTAGACTATCACCATATTCCCATTCAATATTCATATTATTTATTAACAGCCTTAAATGCTTTTGTTTTTGCTAACTGGCTCGTAAATAAATATCCCTTAAAATTATTACCTAATTTAAGCTCTAACAATTTAACAACCTTTATTACCATCGGTTCAATAACTGTACTATCACCAATTTTAAGTTGTTATGGTAAAATAAATTATCAAAATGCTGGTTCACAAAGCATTTTAAAATATACTAAACCTGGGGATTATGTCATGGTTTTAGCTTATTTGCCACGAGTTTTACCAGAACTATTTCAACGTCGAATGGCTACTAGATATCAACCAGAAGGTTACCCAACCATCGAATTAAGCTACTTGCACAATCATGAATCTTCCCTGATTACCAAAAACAAATTAAAACGAATCGAAGTCACATTATTACATGATTTAATTAATGAAGTAATAAAATACAAACCTCAACTTATAATAATCAGTTATCTTCCTGGTAATCCTTACTTAGATGAATTAACATACTATCAATCGATAGGCTTTATTGATTACTGTTTAAAAACTTATTCAATCCTAAATGATCCTCAAATTAATCATCTGGATTATGGATTTCCGCCAGCTAAATTTTTTATTTTAAGACCACGTAAATAATTTTTACTAATAATTTGGTAAGCTTTGGGAATCACGGAATTAAATTATTTAAATGATTTGCTAATAAGTAATTATGAAAACTAATGCTTAAATTTTTACCATTCCAAAAATTTGTTGGTTGATAGTCTTTAATACGGGTTTCCGGAAATAAATATTTTTGAGATTCACTTATGGCTTGACCATGGCTATCAAAAAATTGACTATGGCAATGTGCTTCAGCTACATTCTGAGCGACTTGTTTAAAGGCCTGAAAATCTTCAGTCTGATAACTTTTAACAATCTGATTATTACTATTATTGACAATAATGTCATTGGTAATACAGTGAATACTATAAAGCTCATTAGTTATTTTCAAAACTTCAAAAAATATTACTAATTTAATATCGGTATAATTTTGATTGACGACTTTCTCCGTGTAAGGATAAGAAACATAATTCCAGATTTGCCCAGTTTTATCAGTCTGAAAACCATAAAAATGATTCACGGCACTTTTAAAAGTTTTGGGTCCAGCTAATGTAAAATCTGTCTGAATTTCGCGATGGAATTCACCACTGCGCCAATTTGGTATCTTAAACCACAAATCCGTAGTTCCATTTTGCGGTAAATTACTGGCATTATAGGTAGCCCCAGCCTGGAGTGTTGGTGCCATCGGTTGAATCCGACTTGGGCTTGGAGTTAATCCAGTTGAAACTGCGTTAACCGAAGAGTTTAAATTTTGCATATTTAATTGTCGATCGGTTTCAATATTGCCATTTAATTCACTTGAAGGTTGGCTTTGTGCCAGAACATTCAACCTGAAAAACAACATAATTAAAATCAATATATGTTTTAAGGGCATTTTAAAATAAATCTTCAAGATATTTAAAGGTCAGGTTATTTATAATAATCGGCGTACCTGGTTTTAGCCTTAATTCCATAATTTTAGCCATAACTCCATATTTCTTTAAAATATAAGAAAAATGTTGAACCGATTCTGGATCTCTTAAATTCGTTACACTAAGATACCGATTAATAAAATCACCTTCTACATAATACTGTCCACCATTTTGATAAATCACAAAATGCTTATCATTTTTATCTTTATGAGCAGTTGGCTTATACTGATTATATTCTAATATTTCTTGATCAAAAACTTGGGGGACATCCATTAACCCATTAATTTCACTTTGTAATTCTGCTAATCCTATACTATTTAAAGCTGATATTGCCAATATCTTATGATGCGTTAACAACTTGCTTTTGACTTTATTAAGCTGAAGCTGTAAGTCCTTAATTAAATCAAAAACACATACCGATTCGTCTAAAAGATCAATTTTGTTCAAAACCAAGATATTTTTCTTATGTTTAAAATTAGGACTATAAGCTAATAATTCAAATTCTAAATCACAAATATTGGTAAATAAATCTGGACTGCTTATATCAATCACTTGAATTAAACAGGCTGTGCGTTCAATATGTTTCAAAAATTGTAAGCCAAGCCCATGCCCTGATGAAGCCCCTTTAATTAAGCCGGGGATATCCGCAAAAGTTATCTTGAGATTACCGTGTCCAACTCCTAAATTCGGCGTTAAAGTCGAAAAAGGATAGCTGGCAATTTTAGGTTTAGCATTTGATAATTTAGCCAGTAAACTTGATTTACCCGCATTAGGTAAACCTATAATACCAATATCAGCCAGCGTTTTTAATTCTAATTTAAGATTCAAAGTAGTTCCCGGCCGACCTGGTTCACAATAATGGGGAG
This sequence comes from Candidatus Melainabacteria bacterium, assembly GCA_027371815.1. Classification (GTDB taxonomy): domain Bacteria; phylum Cyanobacteriota; class Vampirovibrionia; order Obscuribacterales; family JAKAZS01; genus JAKAZS01. The sequence continues at coordinate 35,123 of DAHXLC010000083.1, forward strand.
CCTTATTAAGCATAGTTGCTATACTGGCATTGCCATAACCACCTAATCCTCCACTGGCAACAACAATTTGTTGATTGGGATAAATTAAATCAGCAATTATTTCATTACTATCTAAGTCAGTGATTACCGTTCCCAAAGGAACTGGTATTAATAGATTACTGGCATTAGCACCATGCCGCTTTTTAGGACCACCACGATAACCAGCTTTAGCAACAAAACTACTTTTATAAGTAAAATCATATAAACTGGTAAAATTAGGACTGGCCACGAAAATAATATCTCCGCCTTTACCACCATCGCCACCAGCTGGCCCCCCCATTGGCTCATATTTTTCCCGACGCCAGGCTACCAAACCATTACCTCCGTCACCAGAAGTCACTTCAATAATTGCTTCGTCAATAAATTTTGCCATACTTAAAATTTAGCCATATTTTATAATATATTTAAATTATAATTTGTTTAAGGGATTATATTATTTTTGCTTAATTAATTTAATTTCTCTTGATTAAGTTAAACTTTATAATTATTGTATTGTTATCTATAATTATAATTTTTGGAGGATACAATTTTGGCGCAAGAAGAAAAAGTTATAGTTGTCCATGAAAAATCTCGTGGCGAAACAGTTCGAGTCTATCTTGGTGAATATAAGGGAATTACCTATCTCCATATTCGCGAATGGTACACTGATAAGGATCAAGAACAAAAACCTACTAAAAAAGGTATAGCTTTACCGCTTGATAAAATACCCGGACTACGTGAAGCTTTAAATGAATTAGTGCCCCAAGACTAAATTCAGTTCAAATCATAGGTAGCCTAATTAATGACCAAATTTTTCTTTAAGCTAATTATAGCTTGTCTAATTATGTTTAGCGCTAATTCAGTTCTAGCCGTAACAATTAATACTTCCAGTTTAAATCCTTGTCAAGGAGAGACTGTTGAAATAACTATAGCCGAATTAGCAGAACCAATTAGAGCAATCGAATTTTTGCAACAAAAATATAAACTATTTTTAATCAATGATTCGGCGCTTAACAAATCTTATCACTGCCTTGTGTCAATTCCTGTTACCCAAAAACCTGGCTCATATGCATTAAAATATAATAATGAAATTATTGGCAATTTAAATGTTAAATCAGCAAATTTTACGATTCAGAAATTAACCCTACCCAAAACTAAAGACAATTTTATCATGTCACCCGGAGAAGCTGAAGCTATTGATCAAGCTAAAGCAACCTTAACCGACAAGCGCTTTTTTGATACTAAATTTATCCAGCCGGTAAAAGCTCGGATTTCTACCCAATTTGGCCTAAGAAGAATCGTAAATGGTAAACTTCTGGATGATTATTTTCATTCTGGTATTGATTATGCAGCTAACTTTAATACCAGTATCAAAGCCTGTGCTCCCGGGATTGTGGTATTAGCACGCCATAATTTTAAACTACATGGCAATACAGTATGTATAAATCATGGACAAGGTGTGGTATCGATATATATTCACATGAATAAAATAATGGTTAAAGAAGGACAAGCAGTTAAACTTGGACAAATAATTGGTACCGTAGGTCAATCCGGTAGAGCCAACGGTCCACATTTACATTTTAGCATTTATGTAAATCAAATTGCCACAAATCCAAAATACTGGTATGAGAAAGTATATTAAAAGTCGCAAGCTCAATTCTATTAAGGGTTAATCAACCCCTTTAAAAATTAAGAGCCCGGTTTGAATTTATAACCGGGCTCTTAATTTTTAAAATCTAAATTAGTTATTAAATAGTCTTAGGACTTATTCCAGAAAACATCTTTAATAGCTCGAGTTGAATTAGATTCACTGGTAATTACTACACTGGCTGGTGCAAATAAGAAAACACCATCGCCAATACGTTGCTGATGGCCATCAATTGCATGACAAGCACCAGACAAGAAATCAACTACACGCTGAGACTGTTCATTGTCGAGCATGTGTAAATTAATTAAAACTGACTTGCGTCCTCTCAAATGTTCGACTATTTCTACAGCTTCTTCAAAAGATCTAGGTTCAATCACCAAAACTTCTGATGCAGCTCCTTGCGCACTGGGATGATCAACAACCTTGCTATTAGAACCAGGATTCATTAACCGCGAAGGTTTTACTTCACTAACGGGCTTTTCGTATATAGCTGGATTATTGGTAGCATATACTTCATCCGTTGATTCAAATAAATCTTAAGTCTAATTATTATTTAAGGAGGAAAGTATGAGTTTAGTACAAAAAATAAAAAATTTCTGGTTTGGTCCAGCGGAAAGTTATGAAAGTCAGGATTTTGAAGATTTATTTGAATCAACGGATGAAGTATATGCTACCAATAATCCAGCTATATACGAAAAGCC